>CANQAU010000007.1 GCA_947588935.1 uncultured Bacilli bacterium | reverse complement strand
ATTTCTCATAAGCAGGCTTTAGATAAAGCTAATGAAGAATATGAAAAATTTAGAATAAAACAAGATAAAAATTATATGTCATCAATGGATGAATTATACGAAAAATATTTAGAAGAAAACAAAAAATAGATTTGACAAAATACTAGCCTCCTATCAAGAATGGAATCAACCAGTAAGAAAATTAAAACCTGGAGATATTGTAGTAATACAACCAAATGTGAAACATTGGCATGGAGCAAGAAAAGATTCTTGGTTCAGCCACATTGCTGTCGAAGTACTAGGTGAAGAAACTTCAAATGAGTGGTTAGAACCTGTAAGTGATGAAGAATATAATCGATTAGATTGAAAAATTACTAAACAGGCCATTTCGGTGGTTTGTTTTTTTATGTAAAAAAACATTTTAAAAAAGATATTGACAAACAAATGTTTGCACTATATAATGCTTTATGAAGGAGGGTTTAAATATGAAAAATGAAATTATATTATTTGAAAATCAAAATGTTAAATTAGAAGTTAATATGAAGGATGAAACGGTATGGCTTACACAAGAGCAAATGGGAACTTTATTTGGTAAGTCCAAATCAACAATAAATGAACATATTAAGAACATTTATAAAGAAAAAGAATTAGAAGAACAAGAAACTTTAAGAAAATTCGGAAATTCCGAATTTAGTGCAAAGCCAATAAATTATTACAATTTAGACATGATTATAAGTGTTGGTTATCGTGTTAAATCGAAAAATGGTATTGTTTTTAGAAAGTGGGCTACAAATGTATTAAAAGACTATATGATCAAAGGTTATGCTGTTAATCAAAAGAGATTAGAATATCTTGAAAAAACAGTTAAGTTAATAGATATTGCGGGCAGAATAGATACTGAATTAAAAGGAACAGAAGCTCAAGAAATCATTAAAGTAATAAACAATTATTCAAATGCTTTAAATTTACTTGATGATTATGATCATAAAAGAATTATTAAACCAAAAGGAACTGAAAGCAATAAAAAAATCACTTATGAAGATTGTAAAAATATAGTTAGTCAACTTAAATTTGGAAATGATAGTGATTTATTTGCTCTTGAAAGAGATGAAGGTTTAAAATCTATAATAGGCAATATCTATCAATCTTTTGATGGAAAGGATTTATATCCAACTATTCAAGAAAAAGCCGCTAATTTCTTATATTTAATAACTAAAAATCATACTTTTATCGATGGAAACAAAAGAATCGCTGCAACATTATTTATATATTTCTTAAAATTTTATAATATTTTATATAATGAACAAGGCCAAGTAATGGATAACAATACGCTTGTTGCAATTACATTACTCATTGCACAATCTAATCCTAAAGAAAAAAATATCCTAATTGACTTAATAATGAACTTCTTAGTTTCAAAATAGATTTGACAAAATAACAGCATCCTATCAAGAATGCTGTTATCAAAGAAGACCAAAATGCAAAAAAGTAATAGGATTTTATATGAGACAGAAATGGAAAAATAAACATAGATGTAGAAAGAATGAAAAATGGACCAAAATTCGATAAAGTGAACGAAGACTTTATCAAAAAAATGATCGCTCTATTTGAAAGTGCAAGTATAAATTATAATAAGAATTCCGAAGAAGCATACATCTTTTTTAAAATCGTTCAAAATAAACTTCATGATGCTATCAACAAGCGTGTTTACAATATTTGCATACAATCCAATAATTGATTTTTATATGTGAATGTTTTTAAATGCTTCTATACCAAACTCTACGAATGGTAGGTATGAAAATTTGGATGAGAAGATATTTAGAGAAATATTTGACCATTAAATGCCATCGGAAAAAGAAGGTTATCAATTGATAATCTTTTTCTATGTATTGACAACTGTATATAATCTGTATATAATAAATATATACAAGCGAGGCGAATTATGGAAATAATAATCAGTAACTCAAATGATGTTCCCATTTATGAACAAATAAAAGAACAAATCAAAGTCAAAATTGTTTCGAATGAACTCAAAGAAAATGAACAATTGCCATCCATAAGGACTTTAGCAAAAGATCTTCGTTGTAGTGTAATTACAACAAAAAACGCTTACGAAGAATTAGTCAAAGAAGGGTATGTAAAAAATGTTCCATCAAAAGGTTTTTACATTGCCAAAATAAATAAAGATGTCGCCTTAGAAGAACAATTACATAAAGTACAAGAACTTCTGGATAAAGCCGTGGCGATTGCCAAAATGAACAATATAAAGCAAAAAACACTCAATGAAATGTTAAATATATTGTATGAGGAGGATAAGTAAAAATGGAAAATATTTTAGAAATTAAAAATCTTTGTAAAAAATATGAACACTTTGAACTAAAAAATATCTCATTTACTTTACCCAAAGGGATGATTATGGGGTTCATTGGTGAAAATGGCGCTGGAAAAACGACAACCATAAAAGCAATATTCGATATGATAAAATCCTATCGCGGTGAAATTAAAATTTTCGGATTAGATAATCGCAAATATGATCAAGAAATCAAGCAAGATATTGGTATCGTATTAGATGATATGTTCTTTCCAGAAATCCTTACACCCAATGATATCAATAATACGATGAAAGGAATTTACAAAAAGTGGGATACGAAAATGTTTTATGATTACTTAAAAGAATTTTCTTTATTCCCAAATAAACAAATCAAAACATTTTCAAAAGGTATGAGAAAAAAACTCGAAATTGCCACCGCACTATCTCATCATCCCAAACTTTTAATATTAGATGAACCAACTTCCGGACTGGATCCAGTAGCGAGAGCAGAAATAATCCAAATATTTCAAAGTTTTATCGAAAAAGATGATTGTTCTATTTTCCTTTCAAGTCATATTACTGCTGATTTAGAACAGATTGCAGATTATATTACTTTTATCAATAATGGTGAAATTGTTTTATCAAAAACAACAAATGAATTATTAGAACAATATGGAATGGTTAAATGTACCGAAAAAGATTTTAAAACAATCAACAAAAAAGATTATATAAAATATAAAAAAACAAAATATGAATATGAAGTGTTAATTCCAAACAAAAAAGAATTTAAAGCAAAATATAAAATAGATATCATTGATAAAATCACTTTAGATGACCTCATGGTTTTAATGATAAAGGGGGAAAAGTAATGGTAGGATTTATAAAAAAAGACATAGCGATGATGAAAAGTAATTGGAAAATAATTGGAATTTTAATGGTAGTGTATACAATCATGGGATTAATGGGAAAAATGGATATCTCATTTATCTTACCATTTATGTGTGTTATGATAATGATATCAACATTTAGTTATGACAATTATAATAACTGGGATGCGTATTCCATTGCATTACCAAACGGCAGAAAAAATAGTGTAAAATCAAAATATATAACAACCATGTTAATGATTTTGATGGTTTCGATTATTACCATGATTTTATCATTGATGATTTCTTATATAAATACCAAAACGCTGAACTATGAACAAATATTGGTAACGATGTTTGGTACCCTCTTTGGAACCTTAATCGTTTTATCACTAATGTATCCGATTATTTATAAATGTGGTGTAGAAAAAGCAAGAATAGTGATTTTCTTACTGGTCTTTGGAATCGTGATAATAGGAGGATTTCTCATTCAATATATCGATTTTACTTTTATAACAAAATCACTAACATTTCTAGGAAATTACATTTTCCCCATTTTGATGGTAATTATGATAATTATGGTATGGATATCTTATAAAATATCATTGAATATTTTTCGAAAAAAAGAATTTTAGGAGGAAGAATGACAATCGAAGAAGAAGTATTTCAAAGAACAAAAATGGATTTAAAGAAAATACGTCAATATGGATTTCAAAAAGATCAGAATCTCTATAAATACTCCAAAAATATCATGAATAATCATTTTCGAATAGATATTGAAATAAAGAAAGACGGTGTAGTGAAAGGAAAAGTATTTGATTTGTCATTTGACGAAGAATATACCAACTTTCGTGTAGAAGGGAATATTGGTGCTTTTGCAAATCAAGTCAAAGACGAATTTAAAAAGGTATTAAAAGACATCAAAGATGCATGCTTTGTACAAAAAGATTTTATCTATGAGCAATCAAATAGAATCGCAGCGTTCATCAAAGAAAAGTATGAAGATGATCCAGAATTTGAATGGGAAAAATTTCCTAGGTATGCCACCTTTAAAAATCCAAATAGTAAAAAATGGTATGGTATCATCATGAATTTGGATAAAAATAAATTAGATAAAAAATTGCATGGTGAAGTAGAAATCATGAACATAAAATTAGAACCAAGTGAAATTGAAAATTTATTGAAATGTAATGGCTTTTATCCTGCTTATCATATGAATAAGAAAAGTTGGATTTCAATAATACTCGATAATACATTATCAGATGAAAAAATCATGCCATTAATTGATAAAAGTTATGCATATACCATCATTCAAAATAATCGAAAAAACGAATGGATCGTACCTGCAAATCCAAAATATTTTGATATCGAAAAAGCACTAAAAGAAAAGAATACAATAACTTGGAAACAAAGTACAGATATAAAAAGAAACGACATCGTTTATTTATATGTAGCAGAACCTTATTCGTCCATTATGTATCAATTCAAAGTCATAGAAGTAAATATTCCCTATGAATATCAAGATGACAATTTAAAAATTCAAAAAATAATGAAAATGAAACTCGAAAATCGATATGAAAAAGGAAAATTTTCTCTGAATAAATTAAAAGAATATGGCATAAAGGCTGTGAGAGGTCCTAGATATATGCCATTCGCATTAAGTGAATATATCAAAAAGGAAGAATACAGAAAGGAATTATCATGATCATTGAATATGACAAACGATATGACGAAAACATCAAGGATTTATTCGTAGAATTACAAGATGATATCGTCAACATGGATAAAGAAAAATATTATATTTTAACCGAAAATTATAGAGAAGAATATTTTAAGAAAGCGATGGAAGATATTCAAAAGTATAATGGCAAAATATTATTGTGCAGTGAAAATAACAAAATCGTCGGATTAATAATCGCCTTAACAAATAATGAAGAAACTTTAAATTACGATTCAAATGTGCCGAAAAGAGGAAGAATTACGGAATTAATAGTATCAAAAAATTATCGAAAGAAAGGATATGGAAAACAACTATTAAATTCAATGGAAACATATCTAATGAAACAGGGATGCAAAGATATCTTACTAGGTGTATTAGCATATAATGATCATGCAATCCAATTTTACGAAAAAAATGGTTATCATGCTAGACTTGTAGAGATGACCAAGAAGGTAAAAATTTGATAAACAAATCAGTTATTTGATTTGTTTTTTTATATTCAAAAAGAAGTTAGACAATTGAATGAAAGTTTTATATGATCATAAAGAAAAAATCATAGAAAAAAACCTCTAGTCTAAAAAACTAGAGGTTGGTCTACAATCTGTAAGAAACTATCGATGAGATAACTTTTTTTCTATGAAGGATACACATTCATAAATGAAGAAAGATAATACAATCAAAATGAAAATACCACTCATAACTAAATTGAGATTAAATACTTGTGTTCCATAAATAATAAGATAACCAATCCCCTTTTTACTTACCAAAAATTCTCCCATGATAACGCCGATGAATGTCATCGAAATATTTAATTTTAAAGAAGAAATAATCGTATCCCAAGCACTCGGAATAACTAAATACCAAAGCATTTGTAGTTGATTCGCATGAAGCGATTTCATCAATTTAATTTTCACTTCATCCGTTGCAACAAAGCCGTTATAAATTGTTAGAATACTAATAATTAAATTAATCAGCAGTGCCATCACAATAATTGATTTTCCATTGGCTCCTGTCCAAATGATAATAATGGGGCCCAATGCTACTTTCGGAAGACTGTTCAACATAGTAAGAAATGGCTCGATAATTTTTGCAAATAATGGAAATTCATAAAGAAGAAGAGCAATTCCAAAACCCAAGCTGATACCTAGCAAAAAGGCAATGATCGTTTCACAAAGTGTGGCCCAAATATGTGTGAATAACTGACCACTTACAAACAATCCTTGCAAGGTTAGAAAAATTCGACTTGGACTAGAAAAAATAAACGGATTGATGATTTTGTGATTGGCAAACATTTCCCATCCAAAGAAAAACAAAAGGACAATCATCATTTGCCAAAATAGGATGAAAAATCTTTCCTTTTTTTGCTTACCAAGAAATTTCTTTTGTTCTTTAGACATGAGCATCAATTTCCTTCCAAAGAGTATCATAATATTGTGAAAACTCCTTTGTTTTTCGGTTTTCAATAGGAGTACTTCTATTACTTAACGAAATATCATGTACTTTCTTTAAAATACAAGGACGTTTAGAAAAAACCAGCACTCGATCCGAAAGAGAAATCGCCTCAGCAATATCATGTGTAATCATCACGGCCGTTTTTTTCTCTTTTTTAATAATTTGATAAACATCATCGCTCACTTTTAATCGGGATTGATAATCAAGTGCTGAAAATGGTTCATCCAAAAGTAAAATATCCGGTTTTAAAGCAAGTGTTCGAATCAAAGCAAGTCGTTGTTTCATGCCACCAGAAAGTTCACTAGGATACTTCTGTTGAAACTCAGAAAGTCCATAGGTCTCCAATAAATATTGCACATATTTGAGATTTTCTTCTGTTAATTGATGTGTGATTCGAAGTCCCAAAATCGCATTTTCATAAATTGTCAACCATGGGAACAAGGCATCTGACTGAAGCATATAGCCAATCGTTTTTCCATCTTGAATACAAATCGTTCCCTTACTAGCCTGTTCAAGACCGACAAGAATGCTAAACAATGTAGATTTTCCACAACCAGATGGCCCAATAATGGACACAAATTCTCCTTCGAAAATCGAAAAAGATACATCGCGAATCGCTTCGATTTCTCCGTGCTTGGTATGATAAGTTTTCTGAAGATGTTCAACACGGAAAAGATTATTCATGATGAAGATTGCGAACTAATGCATCATAAGGAACATAATCATCCAAAAGTTCTGCTTCAATCATCATATCTTCTAAATTTTTATAAATATCTTCAGAAATAAAAGCATTTGAAAGCCAACTATCTGCCTCTTTATAACGTTGTACAATGCTGATTAAATCATTGATAGAAGAATCTGGAAATTGGGGTAATATGACTTTGGCGATTTTCTCTTCATTGTGTTCAAATGTGTATGAAATTCCCTTTTCAAGAGCACGGGTAAATTTTTCTAAAATATCTTGATGCTCCTGAAAATAACTTAATTTCGTATAGAATGCCGTATAAGGAACACTCCCAGCTTTCTCTCCAATACTTGCCACGACATGACCGAGTTCTTCTTTTTCAAGTTTCGTAGCATTCGGTTCAAATAAATTGACATAATCACCCATACCAGCAATGAAACTACCAGATAATGCTGCAAATTCTACCGAATAATTTAAATGAACTTCGCTTGGATCAATCCCGGCATTTTTTAAAGCAGTTAGAAAATTAAGTGCGGGCATACCTCCCATTCTTCCAACTAAAATTTCTTTTCCCTTCAAATGATTCCAATCAAATTCTTCGTCATTTCTTCCAACAATAAATTGACCATCTCGTTTGGTTAAGCCAGCAAATGTTACTAAATAATCTTCTTCGTTTCCTTCATAAACATAAATCGCACTCTCAGGACCTGCAAAACCAATTTGTACATCTGAAGAAAGTACGGCAGCAGCAACCTTATCGGCACCACTTGTTAACAAAAGTTCAATATCCAAACCTTCTTCTTTAAAATAACCATTTTCAATGGCGACATAAAGGGGAGCATAAAAAGCACTATGCGTCACCTCACTAAGTCGAACATGAACAAAATCTTCTTGATCACGATTGCGATTTTGCCAAAAATGATAACCAACGAAAATGCCAACAATGATGACAATTCCTACGAATATCTCAATAATTTTCTTTTTCAAAAAAATCCTCCTCTCGTTATCATGGTATTATATGCGCAATGAAATTTCTCGTGTAGTAATTCGCCTAGAAAATCAAAAACAAAAACGAAGATTTCTTTCTTTACAATACAAAGGAAGTTTGCTATAATTGACACATAATAAAGGGAGTGGCTAATATGAAAACATTGACACCTGAAGTGAATGCGCTACTAGACAAACTCTACAATTTACGTGGAGAAGATAGTGTCATACTAGTAGAAATGGAAAAGCAAAAAAAGAAAGCCGAAGAGACAAAAGAAAGAACGACGAACCAGAAAAAAGATTTACAAACAAAAATTTCTGAATTAGAAAAATTGCATGAAGAATTAGATGAACAAGGAGAAAAATTAAAAGAAGTCTTATCTGGCATTAATCGTGATGAATATAAAACCGTCTTAGATCGTTTAAGAATTGATTTTAATCCAAAAGCATTGGTTGATAAATTGGAAGTATCTTTACCAAAAACGATTGAAACAGTCAAAGACGATACCAAAAAAGCGGAAGATGAATTAGTCAAAGTCGAAGAAGAAATGAACAATGCCATCACAACGATTGAAGAACTGGGAATCCGCAAAGATGCAGCATTATCAAATCAAGATAAATTAAATGAATACTTTGAACTTGCTCTTTCAGGAAGAATCAATATTACTCGTGATTCCATCACATCTTTACTAGAACAATTTAATTTTAGTGAAGATATGCAAAGAGAAGCTGCAAAGATATTAATGTTTCCAGAAGATGCCCTATATGAATATGAAGAAAAAATTAAAGCAAAAGATAAATCTGGTAAATCCATTTCGGAAGTGATTATTGAAGCAAAAAGTGCTAGTCTAGAAGAGCAAGAAGAACCAAAAATAGAAGAAACAACTTCTGAAAATGTAGAAGAACAACCTACCGTAGAAGATCCAAAAGAAGAAATGATCGAAACCTTAAAAAATGCAGGAATTGATTACCTAGATTTTACTTCTGGAGAAATTGATGAATTGCTTGCAAACTTTCATGCAGAGACTGTAAAAAACAACATCGATTTAATGAATAAAAAAGGTTTAGGATTAGATATATTTAGTGGACATATAAAATTAATGTATGATGAACAATTAAATAATAAAATCGAAACACTTTTAAATAACGGTAAAGAATTAATCGATTTATATTTAAATCCAAATGTATTAGAAAAATATACATTAGAAGAATTGGGAAATCGTATTGATACCATCAAAGCAAATGGTTTAGATCCAAAAGAAGTCCCATTAGTGTCTTATTAAAGGAGGGGTATTATGAATATTCGAAAAATAATGAATGAAACTTTAATAGCCAATAATGGAGAAATGTCCCGAGGAGTAAAAAATCAATTGAACATTCTTCCAATTATTGCAGATGAGAATTTAGACGAAAAAGTATCCCTTTTGAAAAAGCAAGGAATCTCCTTTTATAATTATACGGGATTAAGAATTTTAGAATTTGATTATGAAAATATTTTAGAAGTCTTAAATAACAATATGATGAAATTAGATATTTATCGAAATGATCCACAGGAGCTAGTAAGAGATTTACGTGCCAATGAAAAATTAACAGCAGGAAGCAGCTTGGATAATGAAGTTTTAGGAGGTATGTAACATGAAATTTTTACAAAAATTCGAATTCGCTCAAAGCCAACTAAAATATCTTGACGATAACGCATCCAAAGTAATCTTAGATGCATTAAATCAAAATAAAAAATTAGTTTCTGCAAACATTAAATATTTAATGGATTTAGGAGTCAAAAACTATCGAGAAATTTTCCTAGAATATTATGATTTATTCTTGCTAGATAATAGCAGTTTTATGGATATTTTCAACAAATATGACCGGGAAGATTTAGTAGATAAACTAGAAAAGAATCAAACCATTATTGAATACTTATAAGAGCCACTTGGTTCTTTTTTTTATGAGCTCAGTTTGTTATAATAAAAGAAAAGGTGGGTAAAACAAAAATGAATTATCTAGAAAAATTAAACCCTGCACAAACCAAAGCAGTATTACATAAAGATGGACCATGCCTCGTAATCGCTGGAGCTGGCTCCGGAAAAACCAAAGTTCTAACAACAAGAATTGCACATCTCATTGAATCTGGAGTAAATCCATATCAAATTTTAGCCATCACATTTACCAATAAAGCAGCCAAGGAAATGCGTGATCGTTTAAATGTATTAGTTCCAAACAATGATGCTTTCGTTGGAACATTTCATTCCTTTGGACTACGGGTAATAAGAGAAAATTGTTTAAAATTGGGACTCGATCGAAATTTCACGATTATTGATGGAGATGACGTCACCAGTATCATCAAAAAAATTCTCAAAGAAAAAGGAATTGATAGTAAAGAATGCGCTCCAAGTTATATTAAAAATCGAATTAGTTTCATGAAAAACGAAATGATGAGCGATGCTGAAATTGAAAAATACATGACCAGTGATGCCGAACAAATTGCCAAGGAAGTGTATGACGAATATAAAATACGTTTAAAAAGAAATAATTCAGTGGATTTTGACGACTTACTAACATTGCCAGTGGAATTGTTTTTAAAAAATCCCGACATATTAGAACACTATCAAGATAAATTTCGTTATATTTTAATTGATGAATATCAAGATACCAATGAAGTACAATACAAAATGACCAAATTATTAGCAGCAAAATACCAAAACTTATTTGTAGTAGGAGACCCCGATCAATCCATTTATATGTTTCGAGGAGCCAACTACCGAAATATTCTCAATTTCGAAAAAGATTATCATCATGCAACCATTATTCCCCTAGAAGAAAATTATCGTAGTACAAAGATGATTTTAGATGCAGCCAACTCGGTTATCAAAAATAATAAAGAAAGAAAAGAAAAAAATTTAAAAAGTAATAATGGGATTGGAGTCAAATTAAAATATTTAAGAAGTTATGATGAAAAACATGAAATTACACTCGTAATAGAAGAAATAAAAAAATTGTTAGAGGAAGGCTATCAAAAAAAAGACATCGCCGTATTTTATCGAACCAATGCCCAATCCAGAGTAGTCGAAGAACAATTTTTAAAATCGAATATTCCCTATAAAGTAGTAGGTAGTTACTACTTTTATAGCCGAAAAGAAATTAAAGATTTAATTTGTTATCTACGTTTGATTTTAAATCCTCATGATGAAATTAGTTTAAGAAGAGTCATCAATGTGCCCAAAAGAAAAATAGGTGCATCGACCATTGCCAGTTTAGAAGAAAAAGCCAAACAAAAGAATTGCAGTATGTTTGATGCCATCGAAAAAGGCAAAGAATGGGAATTTAAAAATTTGATTTTAGAGTTACAAAAAGATAGTGATTCTTTATCTCTAACCGAATTAATTGATGATATTTTAGAAAAATCAGGTATGTTACAAGAATTAGAAAATGATCCATCTCTAGAAAGTGAATTAAGAATCGATAATTTAATGGAATTTAAAAGTATTACGGCAACATTCGAAGAAAATACGGGAAGTGTCAATTTAGGAGATTTCTTAGAAGAAATCAGTTTAATTGCTGACATCACTGAACACAAAGACTTTGAAGATGTCGTAACGCTAATGACGCTTCATAGTGCCAAAGGGCTAGAATTTGATGTGGTATTCATCATCGGAATGGAAGAAGGATTATTCCCACATGCCAATGCCTTAATGGATGCAGATGGACTCGAAGAAGAAAGAAGATTAATGTACGTTGGAATTACAAGAGCAAAAAAGGTGTTATATTTAACCAATGCCAAACGAAGAATGCTTTATGGAAAAGATACCTCCAATCCACCAAGTAGATTTATTGAAGAAATCGATAGTGAACTGTTAGATGTCACCAACAATAGCATAAAAGAAGAAAAAGTCATGGATCCAGAAAGCATGTATACCAAAGAAGAAGTAGAGTATCAAAATGGCGATATTGTCATGCACACAACCTACGGAAAAGGGGTTGTAATATCCGTAGACAAAACCATTGTGACGATTGCATTTGCGAAAAACTTTGGTGTAAGAAAACTGATGAAAAATCATAAAAGTTTAAGAAAATTAATGTAGGGGAAAATATGGAAAATCAAATTCGAACAAAATTACAATTATATGGTCAAGAAGCCAAATTGATTAAAGAAATAAATCAATATTTAATCGACCAAGAATATCACAGCATTACCTTTCAAAAAGAAAAAGACCATTGGATTTTGCGATTCCAAAATCAAAATAGAACATTGTGTACCATTGTATCGACTCAGAAAAAAAAAGCCTTGCAATGCTTAAAACAATGTATCAAATACATATACCAAGACATAAAATATACGACTGCTTCCATTATCGTTGATGCAGATAAACCATATACGGCAGTCTTAAAAAGAAATGAACACATTTGTGAAAATATAGAAGAAAAAGAAGAAATGCTGTTTCGAAAAAAAATGAAGCAATGGGTAGTAGATCAAAATTTTGTCATGTCACCGATCAGAATTCTTTCTTCCGCCAAAGAAATGTCTCCAACGAAACAACTTGCAATCATGCATTATCTGTTAAAAGGAGACTATTTGCTAATTTATTCCAAAGATAACGAAATGAAATCAGAAATTTGCGAAGAAGAAAACGAAACAAATCAAGATTTTGAAATCAATATTCAAGCATTACAGGAACAAGAGCATCCAAAATTAATAGAAAAAATAAAAACAGAAAAGATGCAAATCATTCTCCGATTAGATGTTGATTTTCAAATCGTGGCAATTTTAATCAATGAATTTCATGAACCCATCGAAATTGCTACTGCGGATACAATCATCGCCACTTTAAAAGAATTAGAAAAAAAGATAAAAATGAGTAGAGTAAGAAAGAAGGAAGAAAAATGAATGAACTCACTTTAGTTGTCATGGATGCCGGAATGGGAAGTCGCTTTGGAGGATTAAAACAAATTACCCCCGTCGACGATGATGGAAATTTTTTAATCGATTATTCGGTTTATGATGCCATCAAAGCGGGATTTAAAAAAATTGTTTTTATCATCAAAGAAGAAAATTTGGAAACCTTTAAAGAAACAATTGGCAAAAGAATTGAAAACAAAATTCCTGTAGAATATGTTTTCCAAAAATTAGAAGATGTACCGAGTTTTGTCAAAATTCCCGAAAATCGAGTAAAACCATGGGGAACCACACATGCCATATTAGCAGCCAAAAAATACATACAAGGACCCTTTGCGGTCATCAATGCCGATGATTTTTATGGTTTTGATTCTTATAAAATTATTCATGATTTTTTAGAAGAAAACCAAACCGATCAAATATCCGTTCCTTATCCATTTAATAAAGTGGATAGCAAATTTGGAGCCGTCAAAAGAGGAGTATTATTTTTAGAAAATCAAAATGTCAAAGAGATTTTAGAATGTTCCATTGCGTATGAAAATGGACATGTCATGGCCTCTCCACTTCTTCATCCCGAAGAAAAATTCGAAATTGAAAACACCCATCCAGTATCCATGAATATGTTTGGATTTCAACAAAAGATGATGGATTATTTAGAAGAATATTTCCATTCTTTCATGAAAGAAAATATAGACCATTTAGATACATTAGAATGTCTCCTTCCAGAATGCTTAGAAAAATACCTAGAAGAAGGCAAATTAACGCTTCAATATCGCACTTCAACTGGTACTTGGTTAGGCGTAACTTATAAAGAAGATTTAGAAGAAGTAAAACAAAAAATTAACGCTTTAAAAAAGAAAGGAGAATATCCGCAGCATTTGTGGTTCGCATGACGGGAAAACTATGAAAGAACAAGCGAAAAAAAGAATCGAAGAATTAACCCAAATCATTGAAAAAGCCAATCATGAATACTATGTTTTAGATAATCCATCCATTACGGATCAAGAATTTGATAAATATTTAAGAGAATTAGAACAATTAGAACAAGAATATCCCGATTTAGCAAGTCCAAGTTCTCCAACCAAACGAGTTGGAGGAGAGGTAATCGATAAATTTCAAAAAATGAAACATCAAATTCCGATGCTTTCCCTTCCCGATGTTTTTAACATTGATGAAATCATCGCCTTTGATGAACGAATCCGAAAATCCGGATTCAACCCAGAATATGTCTGTGAATTAAAAATAGATGGATTAAGTGGATCGTTTCATTATGAAAAAGGACAACTCATCACCGGAGCCACAAGAGGAGATGGAATTACCGGGGAAGATATCACGCACAATGTAAAAACCATTCATTCCCTTCCTCTACATTTAAAAGAACCGATTGATATTGAAGTTCGTGGAGAAATATATATGGGAAGAGAAACCCTAGCTAGATTAAATGAAAAAAGAGCCAAAGAAAATCTTCCACTTCTCCAAAATTGTCGGAATGCCGCTGCTGGATCCATTCGTCAATTAGATTCAAAAATTGCTGCAACAAGAAAATTAGATACCTGGATTTATCATTTACCAAATCCAAGTGACTATGGAATAAAAACTCATTTTGAAGCATTAACATTTATGAAAAAATTAGGATTTAAAGTAAATCCAGCCAATCGGTTAGTGAAAAATATTGATGGAATCTTAGAATTTATTAACGAATATCAAGAAAAAAGGCCTTATTTACCTTATGATATTGATGGAGTAGTAATCAAAGTAAATGATTTAGAAATGCAAGCATCATTAGGATTTACATCCAAATATCCAAAATGGGCGGTCGCTTATAAATTTCCGGCCGAAGAAGTGCTTACCAAATTGACGGATATTATTTTCACGGTAGGTAGAACTGGAAGAATTACCCCAAATGCAGTCTTAGAACCTGTGATTGTCATGGGATCAACCATCAAAAGAGCAACGCTCCATAATGAAGATTATGTCATGGAAAAAGATTTAAAGATTGGCGATATTGTATCCATTCGGAAAGCCGGAGATGTCATTCCGGAAGTAGTAGAACCAAAAAAAGAACGACGAACGGGAAATGAAAAAGATTTTCAAATGATTACCAACTGTCCAATTTGTGATTCTATCTTAGAACGCAAAAAAGATCAAGTGGATCATTATTGTATGAATCCCAATTGTCCAGCTCGAAATATTGAAGGACTAATTCATTTTTGTCACCGAAAAGCAATGGATATTGAAGGGTTAGGAGAACGCATCGTCGAAGATTTCTTCAACATGGGATTTATCAACAACATTCCCGATATTTATCATCTAGAAACCCATAAAAAGGAATTACAAGAATTAGAAGGTTATGGAAAAAAGAGTATTGAAAACCTTTTAGATGCCATTGAAAGAAGCAAACAAAATAGTTTAGAAAGATTATTATTCGGGTTGGGAATTGAAGGAATCGGGGATAAAACAGCTTTAGTTCTTGCCAAAAAATATAAAACCATCGACCATCTTGCAATGCAAAGTGAACAAGATTTAAAAAAGATGAAAGATATTGGTTCGATTCTTGCAAAAAACATTCATGATTTCTTTGAAAAAGAAGAAAATATCCAATTAATCAACGCTTTAAAAGAACTAGGGTTAAATATGAAATATACGGGAATCGAAGAAAAAGAAAATGAACTGATTACAGGACGACGTTTCGTGGTAACCGGAACCATTTCCTTTATGAGTCGAGAAGAAATCGAAACGCTCATTTCAAATTATGGAGGAAATGCCAGTTCTTCGGTTAGCAATAAAACAGACGTGGTGATTGTGGGCGAGAAACCCGGAAGTAAACTAGACAAAGCCAGAGAGTTAAATATCGAAATTTGGAACGAAGAAAAATGGAAAAAAGTTTATGATAGTTTAGAAAAATGATTCACGGAGAAACAATTGACAAAAAGCAAAAATTCGAGTATATTAGGGGCAGAAACACGCAGAAGATAGAAGTAGCAAATTGTCATTCGAAAAAGAGACGTAAGGGTTGGTGAAACTTACGCGAACCAATTTGTGAAAAAAGATATTGGAGTGTTACGTATACGTCACGTTACGACGTCAAAGAGCATGGAAACATGAACTAAGGTGGTACCGCGGATTTAACAGGAATTCGTCCTTTGAGGATGATCCTGTTTTTTATTGGAAAGAAGGAAAAAAATGAGAGAATTCACAGAACAAGAAATAGTTAGAAGAGAAAAACTAAAAAATATTCCCCATGCGTATCCAGAAAGATATGTCACGAATTATGAAATCAAAGAAGTCAAAAATTTAGAAGACGGAACAACGAACGTAAGAGTAGCTGGAAGAATCATTTTGATGCGGAAAATGGGAAAAATGGCCTTTTTAACCATTGGAGACATCGAAGGACGAATTCAAATTTCTATCAAAATCGATTGCGTTGGCGAAGAAAAATATGCATTCTTCAAAGAAAATTTTGATTTAGGAGATTTTATTGGGGTCGAAGGAGAAGTATTTACAACCCATACTGGAGAAAAAACCATTCGTGCTCACTCGTTTGAATTTTTAGGAAAAGCCCTAAAACCGCTACCGGAAAAATTCCATGGACTAGAAGACATTGAAACCATCTATCGTCATCGTTATATTGATTTAATTACCAACGAAGAAGCCAAAAAAACCTTTTTACTTCGTTCAAAGGTGATTCGTGAAATTCGAAATTTCTTAGCGGACTACAACTATATTGAAATTGAAACACCTATTTTAAATAATAAAGCCAGTGGTGCCAATGCCAAACCATTCATTACGCATCATAATGCGTTAGATATGGACGTTTATTTAAGAATTGCTCCCGAAACATACCTCAAAAGAGCCATTGTGGGAGGATTTACAAAAGTATTTGAAATTGCCAGATGTTTTCGAAACGAAGGAATAGATCAATCTCACTTACAAGATTTTACAATGATTGAAGGATATGGTGCTTATTTAAATTACGAAGATAATATGGATTTTTTAAAAAAGATGTTACAAACCATTATCCAAAATATTTATCATACCCTCGAAATTCAAGTCGGAGATAAAATGGTGGATCTTGGCGGCGAATGGGAACGAATTTCTTTCCGTGATTTAATTCTTCGTTATATTGATATCGATATTGATAAATACAACACCAAAGAACTTCTTTTAAATAAAATTAAAGAAGAAAAAGTAGTGATTGAATCCGATACACCACTTGAAAACTTAGGATATGGAAATTTGGTCGATCAACTTTATAAAAAAGTAGCAAGACCCAATATCGTCGAACCGATTTTCTTAATCAAACATCCAACCGAATTATCACCACTAGCGCGTGCCAATGATGAAAATCCGGAAGTAGTAGATCGCTTTCAACTAGTGATTAATGGTGCAGAAATCATCAATGCCTATTCAGAATTAGTCGATCCACAAGAACAAGAAAGAAGACTCCTTCACCAAGCCGAATTAAAAAGCAATGGGGATGAAGAAGCCATGCCAATGGATTATGATTATATTGAAGCCATGGAATATGGAATGCCTCCAATTAGTGGTTGGGGTATGGGAATTGATCGCCTTGTTCAACTTCTAACCAATAGTGATAATGTTAAAGACGTGGTATTATTTCCATTAATGCGTCCAAAAGAGTAAAAGTACAACAGTACTTTTTTCTTTGTTTTCAAAAAAAAGAAGTCGTAAAAAATCAAAATATCATGAAAACCAGATTTCGATAACCAGAATTCGTCAAAATTTTCATGAAATTTTCACGAAAAAAACGATAAATTTGTTTTCTTTGGAAGGGTTTATGATATAATTTAAATGGAGGAGGTAAAGATTTGAAAAAGTTTTTTGAAAAGCATGATCTTGTCAAAATTCTCTTAATGGTAATTGCCTTTACAACCATTTTAACATGGGTAATCCAAGCCGGAACATTTGATTCAGGAACCGTTACAGGAGAAATGACAAGAACTGGTGTAGCAGACTTATTCCTAGGAGGAATGACAAGCGTAAGTTTCTTTTTACAACAACTTTTATTTATTTTGTTAGTTGGAGCATTTTATGGTGTTTTAAGCAAAACAGAAGGATATAAAAAGTTAGTAGAAACCATCGCCAACAAATTAAAAGGAAAGGAAATTATCTTTGTAGTAGCAGCATCCGTAATCATTGCGGGACTTACATCCATTGTTACAAATGTCTTTGTTATTATTACCCTTTTACCATTTGTCATTAACGTTTTAAATAAAATGAAAATGGATAAAATCACAGTAGTAGCAACTGCATTTGGTTCAGTAATGATTGGTGTTTTGGGAGCAACCTACGGAACAGAAGGATTAACAAGTTTCACGTATTACCTAAAACTATATGGAATTGCAACCATCAACAATGAACTTCTTGTCCGCGCTGGAATATTATTACTTGCCATTGTCTTATTTAATTTCATCAACGTAACCCATATAAAAAGAGTATTAAAGACAAACAGAAAAGAAGAAATGGAAGAAGTATTCAAATTAGAAGCTTCAAAAGGAAAAAAAGGAAGTATTGTTCCAACCATTATCGGATTAGTAATTGTTCTTGTATTTATCGTTCTAGGTTTTGTAGATTGGCAAGCAAACTTCAATATTTCCATTTTCTCACAATTCCATACTTGGTTAACAGGACTTACCATCGGGGAAGATTATCAAATCTTCTCATACATCCTTGGGAACAATGCTGCCGTATTTGGAGAATGGCAACTATATCATATGACTGCCATCATGGGAATTGTACTCATCGTCTTATCCATTATTGATCGGTTAAAGTTAGACGATGTCATTGAAGGATTTACTAGTGGAGTTCAAAAACTATTAAAACCAGTAGGAATTTTAGCTTTGTTATACTTAGTCTTTGTTCTCATGTATTGGAGTCCAATTGTACCTACAATCGTAAATTGGTTTATCGGTACAAACTTCAATCCATTCCTATCAACCATTGCTGCCATGATTGCGGGATTCTTCCATGTTGATTTAGGCTATACCGGATATGTACTTGGAGGATTAATTACCAGTTATGAAGGAGAAATCTTTAACTTAGCAGTATTAATTTACACCACCGTTCATGGTCTTGTAAGCATGATTGCTCCAACCAGTGCTGTTTTAATGTTAGGACTTTCTTATTGTGATGTACCATTTAAAAAATGGGCAAAATATATCTGGAAATTCCTAGTCGGAATGCTTATCTGCTTAGTAGTAATCTTCGCATTGCTTGCATACTTATAAAATGACATTTCATGTCATTTTTTTATGCATAAAATTTCTTCTAATCACTCATAATTTACATAGAATACATTGAAAGGAAGAAAAAAATGTTTCATAACTTTGGTTTCGAAACCGCATCCCTTTTCGAAATGGCAGAAAAGGAAAGAGAAAAATTAAAACATCCTTATGTGGGCAGTGAACATCTATTATTAGCCATCTTAAAAAGAAATACTCCCTTATCCTCAAAATTAAAAAATGTGGGACTGACATATCAAAAATTCAAACAAGAGTTAATGAACGTTGTAGGAAGTTCTTCAAAAACTCAAGAACTGGTTTTATATACTCCTTTATTAAAAAGAATTATCGAAACCGCCATGGAAGATGCCGAAGAAAATAACAAAGGAGTTGTTACAGAAGAACATCTTTTCTTAGCAATGCTAGAAGAAGGCGAAGGCATTGCCATTCGCATTATGATCGGATTAGAACTAGATTTAGAAGAATTATATGATGAAATTCGCTTAAAAAAAAGAAAAAAAGAAGAAAGAGAAAACCTAGAAATTTATAAAATTGGTAACATACTAAATGATACCATTGAACCAAACGAAAAAATCGTCGGAAGAGAAAAAGAATTGGATATCATGATCGAAACCCTTCTGCGAAAAAAGAAAAACAATCCGCTTTTAGTTGGTAAAGCCGGAATTGGCAAGTCCGCACTCGTAGAACAACTGGCAAGAAAAATCAAACAAAAACAAGTTCCTGAAGAATTAGAAAATGCCACCATCGTCGCACTCGAAATGGGATCATTAGTTGCAGGAACCAAATATCGTGGAGAATTTGAAGAACGCTTAACAAAATTAATCAAAGAAATCATCCATCATCCCAACATTATTTTATTTATTGACGAAATTCATTCCATGGTAAGTGCAGGTGGAGCAGAAGGAGCAATCAATGCCAGTGATATTTTAAAGCCATATTTAGCAAGAGGAGATATCAAGTGTATTGGAGCAACGACAATTGAAGAATATCATCAATATATCGAAAAAGATAAAGCCCTCGAACGTCGATTTGAAGTCATTCAAATGGAAGAACCAACTTTAGAAGAAACCAAATACATTTTAAAAAGTGTTAAAAAAGAATATGAAAATCATCACCACGTTACCATCACTTCCGAAAACATTGAAGACATTGTGTTTTATGCAAACCAATATATTTACAATCGTCAAAATCCGGATAAATCATTAGAATTATTAGATTCCATTTGTGCTAGAGTAAAAACCAAAAGAAAAGACAATACTTTAAAGAAAAAAGAAAAAACGGACATTACGCCCCAAAAAGAAAAATGCGTCCGCGAAGGAAAATATAAAGAAGCCTTGGCATTAAAAAAAGTAGAAAATGAACAAAATAAAAAACAAAAAGGGATCAAAACCAAACAAGTTCATATTACCAAAAATGATATTTTGGAAGTAATCGAACTAAAAACAAAAATTCCTATGCTCCAAAATCGGCAGAAAATGCTAGAAGACATGGAAAAGAATGTGAAAGAAAAAATTATTGGACAAGATCAACAAATCGAAATGATTATGAAAATGATTCGGGAAAAAGAAATGCATAGCACCTTTCCGCTTTCTTTTCTCCTTTTAGGACCAACGGGAGTTGGAAAAACCGAAACCGTCAAACAAATCGCTAAATATTATGGAGGAAGTGAAAATTTTCTTCGCCTCGATATGAGTGAATATGCACTGGATACATCCATTCACAAACTCATTGGTTCTCCAAAAGGTTATGTAGGATATGAAGATGGATATGTATTTCAAAAAATCAAAGAAAATCCTTATCGTGTCTTATTACTAGATGAATTTGAAAAATCATCCCCCGCCATTTGGAATCTTTTTTTACAAATTTTAGATGAAGGGTTTATTACCGATTCTCAAGGAGAAAAAATATTCTTTAATAAAACCATGATTTTTATGACTTCCAATGCCATTCAAAAAAATAAAGTCGGTTTTATTTCCGTTCATCAAGAAAATGAAATATTTTCGCGTGAATTGCTAGGACGTATTTCCTGTACCGTCAATTATAATAAAATTACCAAAGACATCGCCAAAGAATATCTAAAAAAATATACAACGGAGGAAAATATCGAAAAGATTTTATTGGAATCAGAGTATGAAAAATATGGTCTTCGAAATTTTAAATATCTTTTACCCAAACCAATTCAGGAAAAGAAAATCAGAAAAATTGCACATTCTTAAATTTCGTGTTATGATATTCGCCGTAATATGAATGCGCACATATTACATTCAAAATCATCATTTTCTTGTCAAAGGAGAAAATGATCATGCTTACCATAGGGTAAGCTTTTCTTTTTTTAAAAAAATATGATAGAATAACAACAAAGGTGATAGGATGCAAGAAAAACAAATTCCAAACATCTTTCGATGCGGTTGTTGTGAAAAGAAAACAAATGAATAAAATAATAATAGATAGGAAAGAGCAAATGAAAATATATAATACCTTAACCAGAACAGTGGAAGATTTTATTCCATATGATGAAAAAGAAATAAAAATGTACACCTGCGGACCAACCGTATATAACTATGCCCATATTGGCAATCTTCGTACATACATCTTTGAAGATATTTTTGAAAAAACATTACGATATTTAGGATATAACGTCAAAAGAGCAATGAATATTACCGATGTCGGACATTTAACAAGTGATTCAGACTCTGGTGAAGACAAAATGTTAAAAGGCGCAAAAAGAGAAAATAAACCGGTTTTAGATATTGCCAAATTTTATACCGAAGCATTTCGAAAAGATACCGAAAGCTTAAATATTAAATGGCCAGAAATTGTCTCTCCTGCCACGGAAAATATAGAAGAATATATCAAAATTATCACCAAATTATTAGAAACGGGTTATGCCTATCAAAGTGGAGGAAACGTTTATTTTGATATTTCCAAGTTAGAGGATTATTATAAATTGACCAATCACAAAATTGATGAAATGGTCGTCGGAGCCAGAGAAGGAGTCGAAGTAGATAATGATAAACGCAATCAAGCCGACTTCGTCCTTTGGTTCACGAAATCAAAATTTGATAGTCAAGAATTAAAATGGAATTCTCCTTGGGGAGTAGGATATCCTGGTTGGCACATCGAATGTTCCGGAATCAGTATGAAATATTTAGGAGAATACTTAGATATTCATTGTGGTGGAGTAGATAATATCTTTCCACATCATACCAATGAAATCGCCCAAAGTGAATCATACCTAGGCCATCCTTGGTGTAAATATTGGGTACATGGAGAATATTTAAATGACCAAACCGGAAAAATGAGCAAAAGCAAAGGAGAGTTTTTAACCATCTCTCTTCTAAAAGAAAAAGGATATAATCCCTTAGCTTATCGCTTTATGTGTTTAAATTCCTCTTACCGCAAAACCTTACTTTTTTCATACAATGCCCTTTCGAATGCCGAAAATTCTTACAATAAATTACGTCAAAAAATCACGGCGATTCAACCAGATGGCAATTTTAAAAAAGAAGATTATCAAAAGTACGATGAACAATTTAAAAATTTTATCGGGGATGATTTAAATATGCCAAATGCCATCACTTTATTATATGACCTATTAAAAAGTGATATCGGCAATGATACAAAAATAAAGTTAATCGATGCTTGGGATCAAGTTTTCTCCCTCGATTTAAGAAAAGAAAAAGTCCCACTTCCAAACATGACCGAAGAAGAAATCAAATCTTGGATTGAAAAACGTGCTCTTGCCAAAAAAGAGAAAGATTTCGCTCGTGCCGATGAAATTCGAACCTATTTAGAAGAAAAGGGCATTCGTTTAAAAGACACGCGCGAATCAACCACTTATGAATGGATAAAGTAACACACAAATTTCACAAAAAAATGTGATAATCAAAATGAGGAAGTGAAATATGTATATTATCGTCGTTTTATTAATTCTCATCATACCTGCCCTTGCGCAGATGTATGTATCCATCACGTATAAAAGATTACGCGATAGTCGCATCACTTCAAAACTGACCGGTTTTGAAGTAGCCAGAAAAATATTAGATGCCAATGGCTTAAAAGGAATGTATATTGTAGAAACCAAAGGAACCATGACCGATCATTACGATCCAAGTCAAAAAGTCATCCGTTTGTCAAGTGAAGTCTATCATGGAAAAACCATTGCTGCAACAGCCATCGCTGCGCATGAATGTGGCCATGCTCTCCAAGATCAAAACGGATACCTTTATATGCGGTTTCGTTCCTTTATTTTCCCTATGGTGAACTTTGCTACGGGAATTTCTTATTTCATTATTTTCTTAGGATTATTATTTGAATCTTTAAATATGATATGGATTGGCATCGGCTGCGTTGGTACCGGATTATTGTTTCAACTCGTCACCTTACCAGTTGAAATCAATGCCTCGCTTCGTGCCAAAAAACAAATTGAAAAGTTAGCATTAGAAAGCGAAGAAGAAAAAAACGATATCAATCAAATGTTGATATCCGCTGCCAGTACTTACATCGCTGGTGTCTTAGCTAGTGCCTTAGAACTTTTAAGACTCATTTTATTATTTACGCAAGACCGTGATTAAACGCGGTTTTTTTTCGCTCAAAAAATCGATAATCAGTTTGCAAAAAAACATTTCTTATGTTACTATTAATAATAGTAAAGAATAAGGGAGTGACTTTAGTATGCAAAAAGACTTACTAGGAAAAATCGATTTGCTGATCGAAATGTCAAAAAGTACTTCAAACATTGACACATTAAAAGCGGAATTAGATGAAATCAATGATGAAATCGAAAATAAAAAAAGAGAAATCGAAGAATTATCACATTCAATGAAAGACGAAAAATATATGAAAGCAAGCGATCGTATCATTGATGAAAATATTAAAGTAAGTCTTGAACTGAAAATCCGCAAACTAGAGTCGAATAAAAAAGAACAAGAACGTGAACTAAAACGAATCGTAAAGCAAGAAAACGAAGTACATAAAAAACAAGCAGAATTAAAAGAAAAAATCTCTTGCTTGCAAAGTTTGTTAGATACATTAAAAGAAAAATGTTCTTCGGTACCAAGTAGTAACGCGGAAATAAAAGAATATTACACATCTTTAGTTAATGATACCGAAAAGAAATTAAACAAAACCGATATCGAACTTCGCATGCAAGAAGAAGAATATAAAAAAGTAACAGCTGACCTTACTCAAAAAACAGAAACACTCAAACAGTTAGAAACGCAAATTCAAAAAGAAAAAGAAAAACTAACGGATACCGAAAAAAGTTTAGAAAGCAACGAAACTTATATTGACACCAAATTAAAACAAGAAGATACCAATCGTTTACAAGACCTCGAAGAAAAACTAGAAGAGTTAGAAAAAAGAAAAGAAGAAATTGATTTGGACGCGGTCATGATTGGAAATGTTGCCAAAGAATTATTGGTCGAAGATGATCGAACAGGATGCTTTCAAAAAATAAAAGAATTAGTCGAACTGCTAAAGAAAATGCCATACATGGAAATCGCGACCAAAAAAGAATTAGATACCGTCTTAAAAGAAGAAGAAGAGCGCGCAATTCAAGAACGAGATGAATTTGCAAGTGTCATCGAAAATAAAAAATATGACGGAAATGATAGCCAAATCATACAAGATCGCGAACATCATTTAGAAAAGAAACAACAAGAATTAGAAAAAGCATATCAAGAAAAGAAAAAACAAATCGAAGAAATTGATACCGTCGAAGTAAGAGAAATCAGTGCACTATTAAGTGCAGCAACCATCATCGGCGAAACCATCAAAAAAGAATTAGCGGAATATAAAAAAGTCGTCGAAGAAGAAAGTGAAAATTTAACACCAAAGAAAAAAGCGGTTTTAATTGCTGCTTATAACAAAAAAGAAGAAGAACTTCAAACGGTAGAAAGCATCATGCGTGCTTATGAAAATGACCTAGAAGCATTAATGAATGAATCCAAAACCATTGCCACCGAAGAAATGAAAAAAATCGAAGAAAAACAAGCAAAAATTGCAGAAGATTTAAAAGAGATTCATAAAAAATCCATGATGGATTCCAAAACCAAAGATATTCTTGCGGTTGAAAATGATAAGGCAAAATTAAAAGAACTAACCAAAAAAGTAAAAGATATCACCGAAATGAAAAAATACGCCTATACACCAACCGAAATTTATAACGAAATTCAAAACATTATGGCTCCATATCAAGAAGAAAAAGAACCAATGGACACGCCAGAAGTAGAACAAACCAAACCAGAAACGAACAACTTCCGAATTCCAAATGATTATTCATTCGAAAAAGATTACAATCGGTCTGAAAAAAATAAATATTTGTTCCAAGAAGAACAACCAGAAGAAAAAATAGAAGAATCTGAACCAATCCAAGAGATTAATTTAGACATTCCATGGGAACCAGTAGAAGAAGTAGAAAACATCGAACCAATGGTTTCTCAAATCGACGAACCGGTAAGTGAAAAAGAGGAAGAAAAGACTTCATCCGGAATCGAAAATTTCGAACCAACCAAAGAAGAGGTTCCAACCATTTCTCCGTTTGAAATTGCATCACCTGTAGAAGAAGCACCAAAAGAAGACATCCAAAAACAAGGAGAAGAGACATCTCCAGTCACGGAACGTTGGAAAGTAATCAACATCGAACCTTTAGAAGGAAAAGAAGAACCCTCATCAAGTGAACCCATTCAAGAAGAAGATGTCGTTTTAAGTGATGTCAAAGATGATGATTACATCGATTTTGATTCACTAATCGGAGGAGGAGTTCAATGAAACTACAAATAAATTCGATTATTACCCTAGAAAATCAAATGCAATACGTTCTCTTAAATGCTGTAATGTTAAATTAGCCTCATTTAATTTTTGATTAAGTTCTTAAATGAAACGATGTATCAAAACAAAAGGTACTTTTTAGTAATGGGAATTGATGAAAAAAAAGAAATTATTCCAGAAAATGTAGCCATTTTTGAAGAAATATCAAGTACTTCAGATATCTATGTCGAAAAAGTTAATGATCCTGAATTATTAATGGTCTTAACGCAAGAATTGAAAGCGCAAATATAACAGCGCTTTTTTTCATAAAGAAAATTTGCTATAATAAAATGAATTAAGGAGAAAGTGAAATGAAATACGAAATAGATTCGCGATTGGTGACTCCAGGGCAAATTTTTGTAGCCATTCAAGGGCATACCGTCGATGGCCATGATTACATTTCAAATGCCATTGAAAATGGAGCCATTAAAGTCATCGCGCAAAAGCATGTTCCCTGTTCAGTACCACTAGAAATTGTTGAAAATACAGAAGAATATTTAAAAGAACAATTAGTGAATAACTATAGTGAAGCGTTAAAAAATTTAAGAATAATTGGGGTAACTGGAACCAATGGAAAAACAACCACTTGTTATTTAACTTATCAACTTTTGAAATTGTTAGGAGTCAAAGTGGCTTATATGGGTACCATAGGATTCTATTTTGAAGATGAAAAAATAGAACTTCCCAATACCACGCCCGAAATCTTAACCATTTATAAATTACTACTCGGTGCACTGGAAAATGGCTGTACGACCATTGTCATGGAAGTAAGTAGTCATGCGCTAAGTTACGAAAGAATCAAAGGCTTAGAAATCGAAATTGGTGCATTTACCAATTTAACCGAAGATCACCTAGATTACCATAAAACAATGGAACAATATTTAGAAGCAAAATTACAAATTTGCAAATATCTAAAAAAAGACGGAACATTCATTACCAATATGGATGATCCATCCGGATTCAAATTTCAAGAAGCTTTTAAAAATACGAAAACACTCGGCATGAAAACTGAAGACTATCAAATTGATCGTTTTCAAATCGCTCCAGATCATACCCAAATTCAGTTAAAACACAAAAAAGAAACCTATAAAGTAACAACCAATTTAACAAGCAAATTTAATGTATATAACTATGTCACTTCGCTAGCAATTTGCCATGAATACGGATTTGATATTCCGAGCATTATTGAAAAAACCAAAGACATTTATCCACCCAAAGGAAGATGTGAAACTTATAAAGTAAAAGAGGGTTTCGCCGTCGTAGATTATGCCCATACTCCAGATGCCGTTGAAAAAGTCATCGATGCCTACTTAGAATTAGCTACATCCAAAATCATTACCATCATCGGTTGTGGGGGAGATCGAGATCCTATGAAACGACCAATTATGGGAAAAATTGCCTCAGAAAAGAGTGACTATGTCATTTTCACCAGTGATAATCCAAGAACAGAAGATCCACAGAGTATTATGAATGACATCTTAAAAGGAGTCGAAAAAGAAAATTATGAGGTGATTCTCGATCGAAAAACAGCCATCCAAAAAGCCCTAGATATGATTGAAAAAAACGATATTGTACTAATTCTTGGAAAAGGACATGAAGATTATCAAATTATCGGTCACGAAAAAATTCATTTAGATGACAGTGAAGAAATTCAAAAGTATCAAAATAAAGGAAAAAAGAAATGAATATAAAACCAGGTCAAAAATACCATCACTTTAAAGGATATACAATGGAAATCATCACATTAGCAAGACACTCAGAAACGAAAGAAGAAATGGTGGTTTATAAACATTTAGATGACAATACCATTTGGGTCAGACCACGAAAAATGTTTGAAGAAAAATTAGATAAAAACAAATATCCCAATGCTACACAAGAATATCGCTTTGAATTAATTAAAGAAAACATGTAAAAAATTTTTACATGTTTTTTTATAAGTTATGATAAGAAGTAGAGTTATCAAAATCTTTATCCATTAAAAATTCATGAATGATCTCTTCTTGATTTTCCATGGCAATTTCTTCAATCCGATCCACCCGACATTTTTCACTAATGAAAATGGCTTCAATCTTTTCTACGGCATCTTCTAAGACATCATTAACGACAACATAATTATATTTGGGAATTTCATTAATTTCTTTATAAGCCGTTTGAAACCGTTTGATAATCTGTTCATTACTTTCTTTTCCTCTGGCTTTAATCCGTTTTTTAACCTCTACCATACTCGGTGCCATAATAAAAATCAAAATGGTTTCAGGAAATAATTTTTTAATCTGTTGTGCTCCTTGTACATCAATTTCCAAAATGACATCTTTTCCTTCTTCTAATAATTGCTTTACTTCTCTTTTAGGAGTACCGTAATACATTCCATATTGTACTTTGGCATATTCTAAAAAATCACCATTTTGAATTTTCTTTTCAAATTCATCCACCGAAACAAAATAATAATCGACTCCATTTTCTTCTCCTTCGCGCATAGGTCTAGAAGTATAAGAAATGGATAATGCAATATCCGAATGTCGTTTTAAAAGCTCTTTAACAACCGTTCCTTTTCCAGCACAAGTCGTACCAGAAATGATAATGAGACTACCTTGTTTTTTCCTTCGAATCATAAAATCCCTTCTTTCATAGTATTATAACATAGGAACAAAAAAACGTGAAAAAATACGATAATTCTTTACTTTAAAAGCCAAAATCGTTTATAATAAAAAAAGAAATGAGGAGTATTTATGGAATTAAAAGGTAGTAAAACAGAAAGTAATTTAATGGCCGCCTTTGCGGGAGAAAGCCAAGCAAGAAATAAATATACATACTATGCATCTCAAGCTAGAAAAGATGGTTATGAACAAATTGCTGAAATCTTTGAAGAAACAGCAAATAATGAAAAAGAACATGCCAAAATGTGGTTTAAACAATTGCATGGAGGAAGCGTTCCAGATACCATCACCAATTTAAAAGATGCAGCAAACGGGGAAAATTATGAATGGACAGAAATGTATAAAAGTTTTGCCCAAACAGCCAAAGAAGAAGGATTTCATGAAATTGCTCGTTTATTTGAAGCCGTTGCCGAAATTGAACGTCATCATGAAGAAAGATATTTAAAATTGGTAGGAAATATCGAAGACAATTTAGTCTTTGAACGTGGAGAAGAAAAAGTTTGGATTTGTAGAAATTGTGGACACATTACCGTTGGAAAAGTTGCTCCAAAAGTATGTCCAGTTTGCAACCATCCACAAAGCTTTATGGAATTAAAGAAAGAAAATTATTAATTTACAGTGAGGCATCACCTAAGTAGTCTTTATCATTCTAAGATAGAGAAAAGGTAACAAGGCTGAAATTACCTTTAGTAAAGATAAAGATCAAATTCAAGTTGCCAAGTAAAATCGGAATTTCCGTTATCAAAAAAGAGAGTTAGCACAAAGCTAAAACTTGGGTGGTACCGCGGGTAAATCTCGTCCCTTGCATAAACAATGTAAGGGACGTTTTTATTTATGAGGAGGATTTATGAAAGAAAAATTAAAACAATTAGTAGAAAACTTACAAAATGAATTAAAAACATGTGAAAAAGAAGCAGATGTTTTAAATGTCAAATCAAAATATATTGGAAAAAATAGTGAAATCAATACCTTTTTAAGTAGTCTAAAAGACATGACACCAGAAGAAAAAAAGATCAATGGTCCACTATTAAACCAAATGAAAAAAGAACTCGAAGAGTTAGTAGAAAAAAAGCTTGAGGATTTAAATAATGCAGATCATATTACCTTTGATGAAACCAAACCAATTGAAAGAATTCATGGTTCACTTCATCCCATTACCATTGTTTCAAAAGAAGTAACCGATATCTTAAAAAGAATGGGCTTCACCGTCGTAGCAGGACCGGAAATGGAAAGTGAATATTATAATTTTGAAGCCTTAAATATTCCCAAAACCCATCCAGCAAGAGACATGCAAGACACCTATTGGTTAGATAATGGCTTATTACTAAGAACCCATACTTCTCCAAACCAAGTCCGGGCGATGCAAAATTATGGAGCACCTATTCGCATTTGTGCTCCGGGTAGATGTTTTCGAAATGAAGATGTCGATGCCTGTCATGAAAATACGTTCTTCCAATTAGAAGGAATGGTAATCGATAAAAATATATCCATTAGTAATTTAATTTATGTCATGGAATCTCTATTAAAAGAAATCTTCCAAAAAGATGTCCGCGTTCGTCTTCGTCCAGGATTTTTCCCATTCACCGAACCAAGTTTTGAATTGGATTGTAGTTGCCTAATCTGCGGTGGAACGGGATGTCCAACCTGTAAAAATTCCGGATGGTTAGAATTATGTCCATGTGGAATGATTCATCCAAATGTGTTAAGAATGAGTAACATTGATCCAAATGTTTATACCGGATTTGCCTTTGGATTAGGACTGACGCGTCTAGCAATGATGAAATATAAAATCGGCGATATTCGCGTTCTCAATAACGGCGACTTAAGAGAACTGAAAAATTTTGAATTAGAGTAGGTGAGAAAATGTTAATATCATGTAATCAATTAAAAAAATATATCAAAAATAGTGAAGACATCGATTGGTTAAAAGTATGGGATTTATTTACCATTCGTACGGCCGAAGTAGATGGCATCACCAAAAAAGGAGACGATATGAAAGATGTGGTCATCGCCCAAATCGTTTCCTGTGAACCCCATCCAACCAAAGAAAAATATCATATTCTAAAAGTAAGTGATGG
>CANQAU010000006.1 GCA_947588935.1 uncultured Bacilli bacterium | reverse complement strand
ACTCTTGGTAAATAATTTAACATAAAAAAATAAGATATAAATATTAAATTATTTACATCTTAAAGTATACTTGTAAATTGTCCTTAAATGAATATTCTTGAAGCCTATCCGTTTTTACTAATAATTGTTGCTTACAATTAGGACACTTAATCATAGAATTAGCCTTTGTTTGTGCAACAAAATTTGTTTTGCAACAAGTACACCAACAATGGTTGCTTTTGCTTTTAATAACGAGATTGTGAGCAAGTTTCTGCTTTTCTATAAAGCGATGAAATGAATTTGGTATATTAAATTGTTTATCTGCTAAAGATAATAATTTTCTATATTTCTTTCTTACGTACATTCAAGCTCCAACTTTAATTGACTATTTGAATTATCTTTATTTTCTTTGTTCTTTTTAGAAGTAACAGAGGTAGCATTAGATAATTTTGTAATTCCTAATTCGTCATTGCTTTTAGAAAAGTATTTAATTGCCCATTCATATACTTCTGCATCTTCAATAACTGCTACGTTATTAACAGCTTTTTCTTTAGCATTATCTTTAATATATTTCATCATTTCATTAATGTTTTTCTCTTCATTAAGATATAAGTCATTCATATTTGGTGTTTTCATAAGAACTAGCATTATTTTTTTAAGTGCGTCTTCTTTAGTTTCTAACTTAAGATATTGTTCCTTTATTCTGTCATAACCATTCATTAATACTCACCTCCGAATTATGGTTTTACATAATATCCATAAACACACCTTGTTCCTTTTCGACTTGTATCGTAAGTATCATAAATGACATTATCTTTTACACAAGTCAAATGTTTTGAAACACTGACTATAAGTGTTTTACCTTTTGGCAATTCACCTGATTTTAAATGAGTTGTACAACCTTTGCCAAAAAACATTTTAGGAACCCATATAAATCCTAAATCCGTCAGTATCTTATAAGTTAGTTTTTTAGAAACCCCCATACTCGGATGGCTATTGTCTTCTGAATCTTCATTAGTTCTATAATCATCTGCATAAATTTTAATCATATCATATACCTTTTTGTAATCCGTTCCGGTTGCAATAGCAATAGCTCTACACACACAATCATTGGCAACTCCATGATAGTATTTAGAACGACCCCCATCATCATAAACCCATTTCATGTTTTCACCTCCAAACTATAAACAAAAGTTTACGAAGTGAATAATACCAATTTGTGATTTAACTACAAGGAGTGTAAGAGAATTTTTAACAATTAATAACAGTAACATAAGTTTTAATAAAGAAAACATACTATTTCTAGTATGCCCTTAAAATTCTTTTTATCTAGTATGTGCTGGATATGTTTCCTCTTTTACGCAAGTATCACCAATTAATTCGCCCTCACCATTCTGACATTTATATGATATAGTCTTATTTTGACATAAAGAATTAATATTTTCTGCAAGGACCTGTTGGCAACCAAAATTATTACAACCTAAAATGTTACTACACCCCAAGTATTTTGCTTTAGTAATAGTTTTATGCAAACAGGTATCACTAATTAAAGTGTCTCCCTCATTACAATAGTATTCTTTATTAAAATCACACCCGCTTAATAAAATAGTAAATGAAGTCATAACAAATATTATAATTACTTTTTTCATATCTTTTCTCCTTATTCTAATGTTATTTCAATGTTTAATTCATTAATTTTATTTTTTAGTTCTTCATAATCAGAAGAACCCCAAGAACTTAGTACATAACAATCTTTATTGTATATGTGTATTGTTTTCTCGTGTGTAGTAAACCATTTAGGGTGGCTAACATTTAATATATCTCCAACAGGAACAAATAATGGGTCTGAATAAAAATTATTAAACATACTATCTAATTTATCATAATCATATTTAGCAGATAAATCTTCAAGCATATCTGATAATAATTCAGCAATGCCTCTATATGGTTTGCTAGATATTTTAGTATGTAATATATATTTCTTATTATGTAATATTGTTTCAAGTTTAATTATAAGCTGTGATTTTTTATCTTCTTGTAATAATATTCTACGATATTTGTTAAAACACATTAGGAATAAAGATTTATTATTGTTATAAAATGTTAGATATTCATTATCCTTTGATGAATCTCGGATATTGGTGATAAATTTCAACATCTTATCTTCTTGAAAAAGATTTGCTAAACATTTTCTATCTTGTTTAGTAATAATCATAATTCCATTTCCTGTATCATCTGTATAATTAGCCAAACAATGTATATATTCAGAAACCAAAAATATTTCTTTAGCTTCAGTTGAATAATCTAATATAGGTAGTAAAACATTTTCATATATATCTTGATAAGTAATTGGAATATATCCGTCAGTAATTGCTTTTGTTTTTTGATGTTTAACAAAATTGTCATCTTGATAATCTGTATATAAAAATACTCGAATTATGTTGTCTTCATTATACTTAGTATAATTTGTTTCAATAGTATTGTAATAATTTAAAAGTTGATTATCATGTATGCCAGAATATATCTTGTTTTCTAAAATAATAGCATAATCATCATTATCTAGCTGAAATGTGATAAACAAATCTATGTTATGTTTTTCTCTTTTAATACTGTCTTCTGATAAAGTAATCATTGAATCATTTAAATTTAGTGATTTAAAGTTAGAATTATCTTTTTTATAATGGTTTTGAATAACTTTAAGTAAGTTTCGCATATTCAAAGTACCTAACTTACTATTTTTAGGATTTAATATCCAAGCAAGAAAATTGCTATGTTTTATTTCAAGCCTAGATACTCCATATATCTCTGCCGTATCTTGCAGGTTATAATAATTTTTAAGATATCTAAATGAATCATTAGAATTGAAAAAGTCTTCTACCATATCCATACACCTCAAGCAAAATTATATCACACTTCAAGTGTAATTAACAATTCCTTGAGTGTAATTTTTTAACACTTCTAGTTGATACTATTATATAGAGGTGATTATAATGCTTATTAATGATAAGGAACATTATGATAAAGTTAAATCTTCCATATCGATGGATAATCTTCGCAAATTACTTGATAGTAAAGATTATTCTATTACTAAATTAGCAACTAGAGCAGGAGTTAGTGGATCAACAATCAATAGTTATTTGAACGGACAAAAAATACCAAGTTTAACAACCTTGGTATCTATGGCAAACTATTTGAATTGTAATATTGATTTCTTAATTGGAAGAACAAATATTCCTTTAAGAGTTGATGAAGTAAATAGTATGTGGGACGATGAGACCAATATCACGATTCGTAACTTAATTGATTTACCAAAACAAAAAAGAGAATTGGTAGATGCTTATATTAAAGGATTAATGAATAAAGAGAAATAGTAACTATCTATAAATACATTATCTGATGTTAATAAATAGTGTAATATTTCTTTTTTTGTTGCCAACGATTTGTTATTAATAATAAACAACATTTAACAATTATTAGCAAGGACTTTCAACACATTATTCAAAATTATGCTCATTGCGGAGTAATCGCATTATTCTAGGCATTTGAGACCAGCCTACAATTTTGATATTTCTGTGTTTTCTACTTGTATCATTAATTCTTAAAATATAAGGATTAAGATTTTCTTTATAATAAATAAAAGACTTAAACATATAGATATTTTCATTAATAATAGATTTTAATTTTGTGATAGTATCATTATTTAATACTCCTATAATATCTCCTTGTTTTTTACCATAAACTTTACCATTTTCATAAATAGTAAATTTAAAATTATGATTTTTGTCTTCTATTTGAATAAACCATTGTTTCATTGTTCTACTCCTTTACAAATTTAATTTTATGTTTTGACACATTTGTGCCCATTTTGTCAAACATAAAAGATACTTTTAGTATAAACCCCCAAGCAGACACCATTTCGAGCTTCTAATCGAGGTTTAAAAAGTTAATTTTATTTATTATCTGGATTACTTGTGCTTCCGTCTGCATTCCAAGTAAACAGTGAAGTGATATTTACTTGATGGTATCAGGACTCTGAGTGGTTCCCCCTCAGTGATAGACCATTTGAGAGGTTGTAAGAGGAGTTATTTTAAGAAACCATCAACACTACACTTAAGTGTGTTTCTTAAAGTAGTAAACCTTCTTAAACCTTTAATGGAGTACATTCAACAAGCGTCTATGTACTTTAGTAATGTGTGATGAGTACATTACTTTATCTGCTAATATAATGTCTTTAATTCATTTCTGTTTTTATTTTAATCTTTTAATATTACTAATTATTTTTATTTTTATTTTTCTTTTTTTTGTGTCTGTGTTATTATTATTAATGTTTATTCTGTTGTGGCTTTTTCGTGAGTTTTCCATCTCGCTTCTAAGTTGAAATATCATTGCTGTATTATAGAGTTGCCTCTAATACTAAATAACCACAAGCAAAAAAATAATGCAACTACTTGTCGCAAAAATTATTTATTTCTTCTATTATTATATTATCTTCAATATTTAATGAAGTAAGTTTTAAATTATATTTTTTTCTTAAGCGATTATATATTAAATTCAATATTCTAGTTTTTTCCTCTTCATTTATTGTAAAGGTATCTTCCGATGAACGCAGTACATATTTTAAAGGTGTTTTCATTTTATTCTCGTATATTTTGTATCTGCTTGCAATATTATCGGCTACAAGATTTGCATAATTAATGATGTAGTTTTGTTTTTCTGCTTCTATAAGTTGGTCGGTTTTGGATAATCTTTTAACTTGATTCATCTTTGTACTCCTTTCACATTAATTTTACAATTCTTGCATACATTTAATTAAGCTAATTGGATATTTATATGTTTTTATATTATCACTATCAATTTTAAAGGCTATATACAAATATGTATCGCAATTATATGCTAATGCTATTATTTTGTTATCATGTATATTAGTTATTTCATAAATTTTTCCATTGTAATCATCAGGAATATTCTCCCAACTCATTTTAATATAGTCATTGCTAACAAATACATTTGAAATATCTGTAATCGGGATATCAGTTATATATGGGTTGTCTTTTGTATAACTAGCATCTTCTAAATCTTCATCTAGCATGAATACATAGTTTATATAAACCCTCAATTTGTTTTCTAAAATATCTAATACTTTTCCTGAAATAGATTCGTCTAATCCATCATGTTTCCAATTAAAATAGATTATATCTCCTATAATACTTTGAGCATACTTCAAATCTATATCATTTTTAGTTTCTGCAAAAAAAGAGTTATCGGTTATTATAGGCAAAAGATTTAATTTTGTTTGTGTAAGTTCTGTACTCAATTTTAACACCTCAAGTAAATTATAACACACTTAAAGTTAGTTACAACAAATGAATATAAACTTCTTACCATGTAATAAACAAAATGTGTCATTATCAGAAAAATATCGCCTAAATATCGCCTAGACCAATTTTTGATATTATATAAATTGCTCAAATCCCTTTATTTTAGGGCAAAAAAATGAGGACACAATTTATCGTGTCCTCTTCAGGGGGTTTTGGTTGATTCATTCTCACAAGTATCGTAAGAATGAAACGATAGCATGATGTTCATATCATGCTACATTAATCATATACTGAAGGGAACATTTTGTCAATGAATTTATTTATAATTTAATTTGTAAAATCGATTTTCTGAGTCAACGCATGATAATAAGGATGATGCAAATATTCCTTGCTTAACAAATACGTTGTTGCATCCTTTTTGGCTTGTAATAAAATTTTATAATCGCGTCTTAAATCTGCAATTTTAAAAGACATATCTCCACTTTGATGAATTCCAAACAAATCTCCCTGTCCTCGAAGTTCAAAATCCTTTTCACTAATATAAAACCCATCATTACTCTCTTCTAAAACTTGCAAACGTTTGGTTTCCTGATCACTAATCAAATAACAATAACTTTGTAAATCACTTCTGCCAACTCTTCCCCGCAATTGATGCAAAGTGGCAAGACCAAAACGCTCAGCATTAAATACCACCATCATCGTAGCATTGACCACATCAACTCCGACCTCAATCACCGTCGTAGAAATAAGAATTGGCGTTTCACCCTTCACAAAAGAATTCATCACTACATCTTTTTCATCTGGTTTCATTTTACCATGTAAAAGTCCAATATTTACATTACGAAAAGCTAACGCAAATTTTTCTTTCAAAAAATAGACATCAGTCAATTCTGTATCATCAGATTCTTCAATCATCGGCGCCACAACATATACTTGATGCCCATTTTTTAATTCATCATAAATAGCTGCAAGAACTTCCTTTAATTCTGAATTTTTTTTCACTTTTGTAATAACTGCCTTCCGACCATTCGGCTTGGAAGCAATCATACTCGTGTCCATATCTCCATAAATGGTCAACGCATAAGTTCGTGGAATGGGCGTTGCACTTAAATATAACACATCACTTCGATAACCTTTATTTTGTAAATTTTTCCGTTGATTAACTCCAAAACGATGCTGTTCATCCGTCACCACTAAACCCAAATTAGCAAATTGAACTTGATCGTTTAATAGTGCATGGGTTCCAATCACAATATCTACTTGATTCGTAGCAATCTTGTCATAAACATCCCGTTTTTCTCGCGGTTTCATACTCCCAACCAAAAGTTCAATATGAATCGGATAATCTTGAAATAATTTTAAAAAGGAAGAATAATGTTGAGTTGCTAAAATTTCCGTAGGAGCCATAAGTACACTTTGATATCCAGAAAGTACATTGGCATACATCAAAATCATCGCAACAATGGTTTTACCACTTCCCACATCACCTAAAAGTAAACGATTCATTCTCTTTTCACTAGTTAAATCTTTGATTCCTTCCTGAACGGCGTTTTTCTGATCAATGGTTAAAGTAAAAGGTAAATGTTCAACAAACTGCCAAACCAAATCTTCATCCATAACTCTTTGTAACCCGTAAGCATGCGATTCTTTTTCCTTTAAATACATAATCTTAAACATAAAATCAAATAATTCCTCATAAACCAAACGCATTTTAGCTTTTTTCACATCCGTTAAATCTTTAGGGAAATGAATCAAATTAAGCGCCTGAGATTTGGGTAAAAATTGATATTGTTCAAGAAAATTTTCCGGAATATAATCCATACTCGAAATTGGCATACGAAGAGATTCCAAAATCCATTTTTCAAATTGAATATTTTTAAGTCCCTTTACCAAGTGATAAATCGGAGTAATTTTATTTTCGGTAATCGCATTTAATTTAATGTCATTAGCTACAAATTGATTTTTTTGTTCATTATATTTTCCAATCAACGTAATCATTCGACCAACTTGCAAATTATTTTTGAGAAATGCTCGATTAAAAATCGAAACCGAAATCAATTTGCCATGAACATTGGCTCGAAAGCGCAAAGTATTAAAATTTTTTCGAATATAAGATACTTTTGCTTCACTTTCTATGAAAGCATTCACCACTTGAATAGAAGATTCATCTCTTTGTAACTCCTGGCTAGGACAAAGCACCTCATAACGATAAGGATAATAACTCAACAAATCTTCTACTGAAAAAATTTCACACTGTGCAAGTAAAGAAATCGTCTTTTCGCCGATTCCTTTCAACGTTGATAATTCCATAAGATCTCTCCCTATTCATTATATCATTTGAATACGTTTGTTCGCAACTGAAATTCTCTATTTTTGAAAAAAAGAATCCTTTCAAACACCCCCAAAAAATTTTAAAAAAATTTTTAAAAAAATGATTGACAAAGTAAAAGCAATCGATTAGTATATTAATCACCAATTCACTTATAGAAGGCGAATTGGTGCTAGTATCACACTAGTCAACCCCTTTTTATTCTTTTATGAAGCTGTCTTCAGGGGGCAGCTTCTATTTTTTTTGTCAAAAAAAAGGAGTCATTTTTTCATGATTCCTTCTTACTAAGTTCAACATAATAATGATAACGACTTCGCGCATTTTCCTGATTCTGTTTCAACAACACTTCAGACGAATGAGGATTTTTAATTTTTAATGCACGATACCTGACTTCATTATTTAAAAATTCATCATAATGATCAAAATCAGGTTCTTTACTATCAATATATAAACGTCCCTCTTCTGGAACATAACGCATTAAAATACTATATCCAACTTCAATAGCCTTCTTTTGTTCTTCATTGCTGCAGCCCATACCGCCTTTTATTCCGTGTTCAACACAAGGAGCATAAGCAATAATAATACTTGGACCAACATGTTCTTCGGCTTCTTTAAATGCCCTTAATGTCTGCATCATATTCGCTCCCAAACTCACACTGGCAACATAACAATTTGGATAACTCATCGCAATCCGGAATAAATCCTTCTTACTATTTTGTTTACCAGCATCCGCAAATTCAGATACTTGTCCGATATGACTACTCTTACTCATTTGTCCACCAGTATTGGAATAAACTTCCGTATCCAAAACTAAAATTTTCACATTTTCATTACTTGAAAGAATATGATCAATTCCACCAAAGCCAATATCATAAGCCCAACCATCGCCACCAATCGCCCATACCGTACGTGCTTCCATAAAATCGAGAAGTTGTCGTAAATCATTAGGAATTTCTTCTTGCAAAAGTTGTTCTTTCACGGACTTCGTAATGGCAAAATCTTGATAATTGTCTTCAAATTGTTGAAACAATTTGGCTACCCGTTCATTCACCGAATTTTTCGCTTCATGCATAATCTGTAAAATACGATGCCGTTTTTGCAAAATCGACAAATGCATTCCATAAGCAAATTCGGCATTATCTTCAAATAAAGAATTCGCCCATGGAATAGTATAAGGAGTCGTTGGAACACTTCCACCATAAATAGAAGAACATCCGGTAGCATTAGCAAGAACTAATTTATCTTGAAATAACTGAGTTAACAATTTAATATAAGCCGTCTCTCCACACCCAGCACAAGCACCACTAAATTCAAATCGTGGTTTTCGAAATTGACTATTTTTAACCGTATATAAAGGTTCTACCACTGGATTTTCATATTCCTCAAAATAGTAATTAGCTTCACTCTGTAATTTCGGATCATAAGAACCAAATGCCAAAGCCTTCTCACCATTTTTACCAGGACATACCCGTATACAAAGTCCACAACTAGTACAATCCGCTTCACTAACAGAAATCAAATAATGATACTCCGGATTTCCTACAGCAGGAATTCCCTTATCTTCCGAAATCAAAAATGGGCGAATGACAGCATGCGGACAAACAAACGAACACATACCACATTGAATACAATGTTCGCTCTTCCATTTTACAACCATCGAAGAAACATTTCGCTTTTCAAACTTGCTAAGTCCCCCTGGAAAAGTTCCATCTTTAATCGCTTCAATCTCCGAAACAGAAAGTTTTTCTCCCATGCGACGATTAATTTTTTCAAAAATAGAACCATCTTTGAAAGAAGCCTCTTTAGATGTCGCAACACCCAATTCAACTTTCTTTAAATGTTGAAAAACACTTTGAATGGCTTCAATGTTATGTTCGACAACCTCTTCTCCCTTGGTCTTAAATTCATTACGAATCGTATCACTCACTAAGGAAATTGCATTTTCATATCCTAAATAAGATAAAATCGCAACTTCCATAATTTTATTAATCTTACCCTTTAATTGATGGTCACTGGCAATCTTTTCTGCATCAATACATAGAATGCGAATTTGTAACTCTCGTAACTTTTGAACATCTTCAAAAGACAATTTTTCCATAAAAGAAACCTCATCTTTTGTATTCACTAGCAAAATCGCATTTGGCTTAATATCATCCAAAATCGGAAATTTTGAAAAATATTCAACTTTCGTCACGACAACAATATCGGGATTGGTAACATAATATGGAGCATGAATCGGTTGTTTTCCAAATCGCAAATGACTAACCGTAACCCCTCCACTTTTTTTCGAATCATATTCAAAGTATCCTTGAACAAACGCATGTCCTTTCTCTCCCACAATATGCAAAAGATCCTTGCTTGCAGAAACCATACCATCGGAACCAAATCCATATATTTTTGCTTCGAGCGTTCCCAAATCAATTTTATAGTTCTCATCAACCAACAAACTTTGGTACATCACATCATCCACAATGCCAATCACAAACGAATTTTTTGGCTCTTCCAAAAGCATATCAAACACCGCTTTGATCTGTGCGGGTGTTGTATTTTTACTAGAAAGTCCGTATCTTCCTCCAACAACCGTAATATCTTTTCGTTCTGATAAGGCTCGAACAACATCCAAATATAAAGGTTCTCCAATACTTCCTTGTTCCTTTACGCGATCTAAGACAGCAATTTTGTTTACACTTTTTGGAAGCACTTGCCAAAAATATTTTAAAGAGAATGGACGATATAAATGAACTTCAATCAAACCGATCTTTCTGCCCTTTTTTCTTTCTTCATCGACAACCAAACGAATGGTATCACAAACACTCCCCATCGCCACCAAAATATCGGTAGCATCACTACTTCCATAATAGACAAAAGGAGCATAATCCGTCTTCATAAGCCGATTTATCTCTTGCATATAACCATTGACAATATCAGCAACTGCTTCATAATCTTGATTTTTCGCTTCGGTACACTGAAAAAAAACATCTTCATTTTCAGCCATTCCCCGTTGTTTACTTTTTCCGACTTGTAAGGCCCGATTCTTAAATTTTTGAACACTTTCCCATGGAACGAGTTTCAACAATTCCTCTTCAGGAATGGACTCAATGGTATTAAGTTCATGACTTGTCCGAAATCCGTCAAAAAAATGAAGAAAAGGAAGACTACTTTTTATCGCTGACAAATGAGCAACCGCTGCTAAATTTTGCACATCAAAAACACTAGAAGAAGCAAGCATGCAAAAACCCGTTCCTCGAGTTGCATAAACATCGCTATGATCCCCAAAAATAGAAAGTGCATGCGTAGCAATCGTTCGACTTGCCACATGAATAACACCCGGTAGCATTTCCCCGGCCATTTTATACATATTTGGAATCATCAAAAGAAGACCTTGACTAGCAGTAAATGTCGTTGCCAAACTACCTGTCACCAAAGCTCCATGCATTGCTCCAGCAGCACCGGCTTCACTTTGCATTTCAACTAACTTAACTCGATCATGAAATAAATTATATACCTCCTGATGAGTCAGTTCATCCACCCGACTAGCCATTGGACTAGACGGAGTAATTGGGTAAATACTAGCAACTTCACTAAATAAATAAGCAACATTTGCAACCGCCTTATTGGCATCAATAATTTGTTTCATTTTTTTCACATCCCTTCGATTTGTTCATACATCGTTAACGCCCGAAGGATCACTGCATCCATATCATAATACTTATACTCAGCAAGTCTTCCACACAAGATTAACTGAGGATATTTCTTTGCTTCTTGTTCATATTTTTGATATAATGCCAAATTTTGATCGTTAAGAATGGCATAATAAGGAATCATTTTCTTTTGATAATCATAAGTCAAAGGATATTCCTTTAAAATGACCGTTCCCTTTTGAAAATGTTCTCTACTTAAATATTTAAACTCCGTAATCCGAGTAAAATCTTCCTCATTCGGATAATTAACCACAGCACTCGGTTGATAATAATTCATATCCAAATAGGTAAATTTTAAATCTAAAGAACGATAGGGTAAAGCCCCATAGTGATAATCAAATAGCGCATCCAACGCACCAGTATAAATAACATGACCCAAAAATTCTTTTCCTTGATAATAGATTTTTCCATTACGAAACTGCAAACGTTCTTTAGCATCAACCCCGAGTTGTACAGTAATCAAAGGAGACTGTAGCAAATTTTCAAAAATTTGATTGTATCCATTTTTGGGCATCATTTGGTAAGCATCGGAAAAATAGCGATCATCATAGCCAATCACTACCGGAACGCGATTAATCACCGAAGTATCCACATTGGAAATATCCGTATTCCATTGTTTCGCTGTATAATGAAGAAAAACACGGTCAAAAACATACTCACCAAACTCGCGTAAAACCGCATCTTCACTATTCTTTAAATCCATAATAGAGACTTTGCTATCCATTTCATAATACGCAAGCAACCGACTCTTAATTTCCTCTGCTTTTTCTTTTGAAAATAAAATTTCAATGGACTGAAAATTAAAAGGAATGGGAACCAATCGTCCATCAATTTTACCAAGAACACGATGTTCATAAAAATACCAATCGCCATACCCTCTTACAAAATCTTTAACCAATTCAGACTTCGTATGAAAAATATGAGGACCATACAAATGATAACGAATTCCATTCATTTTTTCTTCATAACAATTTCCACCAATATGATTTCGTTTTTCTAGTACAAGTACCCTTTTCTGATCATCAGCAAATAAACGAGCCATAACACTCCCTGCAAAACCAGCACCAACTACAATGACATCTGGCATCATATCACTCCTCTTCTTTTGGTTTTTATGAAAGAAAACACTTCCCAATATCAAAAAACCCGAAATAAAACTTATTTTTTCTCCTGATTTTTTCCTTTTGTATGTGAAAATAAAATATCAGTTTTTAAAACAATAAACAAAAATAACACAAGTAAGCAAACATAAAGAGCGATTGCATATTCCGTATTGCCAAGAACATATAAAATGGAAACCAAAGCAAAAGAAATATTCACTGCATAAATAATAAATAAAGACGCACGAGTCGAAAATTGCATTTTCAAAAGTTGATGATGAAAATGTTCTTTATCAGGTGTCGTAAGAGGATTTTTTCCTTGCAAAAGTCTTCGAAAAATAGAAAGCGCTACATCAATAATCGGCGTTGCTAAAATTAAAAGCGGAATAATCAAAGAAGTAAACGTGGCCGTCTTAAATCCCAAAAGCGCAATAACAGCAACCATAAATCCAATAAAATTACTTCCCGTATCTCCCAAATAGATTTTTGCTGGCGGAAAATTATAAACCAAGAATCCTAATACACTTCCACTCATAATAATCGCCAACGTAATATCAAGTCCACCTACGCGGTTAATAATAAAAGCAATAATCGCAACCGTTAAAAAATAAATCGTACTAATGCCTGAACACAAACCATCCAAGCCATCGGACAAATTAATCACATTAATAATAGCAACGACAAAGAAAATGGTTAAAAAATAATTCCAAGGAGGAGCAAAGGTCATATGAAATCCCAAAATAGAAACCTCATCCAAAGTAATATGACCATAAAATACCAAAATAGCTGCAGCAACAATCTGAGCAAGCATTTGCCATTTTGCTCCAAGCGGTTTAATATCATCACAAAGTCCCATCAAAATCATCAAAAAAGAACCAATCAAAATGGCAATAATCTCCACATTTCCTTCGCCAAAAAGCATAAAGCCAAATAAAAAGGCAAAAAACACTGCTAAACCTCCCAAATCTGGCATTGGAATTTTATTTAAACGTCTTGCATTCGGATAATCTAAAGCATCAATGTGAAAAGCAACCTTTTTCACAAACGGAACTAATAATAAACTAGTAACAAAAGGAATCAAAAACAAAAAGAAAATCGAATGACCATTCACCGTAAGTTCCATACTCCCCACCTCTATGCTTATTATAACCGATTAAAATAAAAAAAAGAAGAGATTTTTATATCTCCTTCAAAGGCCCCAAAAGTGCAAAAAGAAGCGTGAGTAAAAAAACCAAGAATCCCGACAGAAACACGCCAAGTACTGCATGAGAAAGAAAAACCGGTTCAAAAAAGAAAAAGACAGCAAAAACAAAAAGGCAAATCGCGAAAAAGAGAAGTTCATTAAAAAACTGATATTTCGGAAGTGAAAAACAAAAGTGCATCAGCAAACGATATGCATACATCAGAAAAAAGGAAAAGAAAAGAAGAGATAAGAAAGACATCTTTACATGAAATACAAGTGCAAAAATCGTTTCCAATAAAATAGCAAAAAAAGCAAAGAAACTATAATACATAAAACTCCGAAATAAATCTCCTCGACCTTGTCCAACGGATTGTGTAATATACCCTTCCACCTCTTTAGCAAAAGAAGCCGTATGACTTTGATACTCTTTGGGAACAAAATGCTCAATTTCTTTTAACTTCTCATCGAGTTTATCAAAATCATCCAATTCTAAAATATAATGTTTTTTCGTAAATTCCGATATAATTTGTTTTTGATGATTATTTTGATGTTCCCCATATTCACTAAGTCTAGCCGCTGCAATAATTTTTTTATGACATTTTAAAGCCTCGACAATGGTTCCAACGCCACCATGAGTAATTAAAACCCGACATTCCTTTAACAATTTTTGAAATTGATCCGTAGAAATCAAATCAAAAATTTCCATCTGATCCGAAGTATATTTCGTTTCTCCCGCCTGAACAACAACTCGTTCTTTAATATTTCCAAGATCAATCTGTCGTTGAACAGCATCCAACAACCGTTTAAAACTCCGATCTTGAGTTCCAAGTGCGACAAAAATCATCAGTAAATCCATCCCCCAAACTTAGCTTTTGGATACAATTTTAACATAGACTTCCATTGAACAATAAAATAATCAGCAAAATGATAAATGATTCTTCCCGAAGCCGTTTTTGTCTCAATATTTGCAAAAGACTCAATATAAATCACTTTACTTCCCATGATTTTAGCAATACAACACATGGGTCCAGCAGATTGTACACCAGTCGTCACAATAACTCTTGGACGAAACTTCAAATAATAATAAAGCGAAATAAACGAATTTCCAAGTAACTTAAGAGGATAAGTAAAAGGATGAGCCATCGTTCCATAGAACAAATAGCCAACTCTTCTTGGATACTTCTCACGGAGTGTCAAACTCGATTTGGTCTTCTCGGTCATTAAAAAATAATCATAGTGAGAAAACAAATCTTTTAAAGCCAATAATTCAGATAAATGCCCTCCTGCACTCGCAATAAATAAAACTCGATCTTTCATCTAATCATCCTCCATAATTTTTCTCCACATCACCTGAACCGAAGCAGGAAGAAAATTTTTTGAAAATTCCTTTGCTTGCTTTCCCAACAATTGAACTCGAGGTAAATCCAAAAGAAGTTCAGATATCTTCTCAGCCATCTCATCAACATTGCGCCGTGTTATCAAATACCCATTCACATTAGGAATGATAAGTTCCCTTGCTCCCTCAGCAGAATCAAAAGCCATACAAGGAATACCCGCATTCATCGCTTCCAATAAAACCAAACCAAAAGATTCCGTATGAGAACACATCACAAATAACGTCGTATGTTGCATCAAATTCTCTATATAAGCATGATTCTGAAAGCCATGAAAAGTGACATAATCTTTCAAATTCTTATGTTGGACAAACTCTTCCAAACGATTCCGAAGTGGACCATCTCCAACTAGATCAAAATGAAAAACGATCTTTCGCTCCTGCAATCGCTTCATCACCTCAAAAGCATCAAAAAGTCCCTTCTCTTTTTCAAGTCGCCCCACAAACAAAAGATGCTTACTTTGATAATCACTACAAAAAGACAATGGAAAATCAATCACATTTGGAATATAAATGGGACGACATTTGCACACTGCCATTTCTCTTTGATAATCTTTTGCTAAAGCCCGGGAAACCAATACCAAATAATCTAAATTTTTACTACTTTCAATCACATGTTTTTTATAAACCAAATCACCATGATAATGATTATGTTCCCAACCGATTTGAATGGCCGAAGAATTCTTACATGTAGCAAAAACACGACTAATTTCCCATCTCGTCGATAAAAAAATGTCTGCTTGAGAAGAAGCAAGATACTTTTTTAACTTTCGATATTTTCCACCCAATCCATCCAAATAAAAACTGAGACCAAAATCGTGAAAAAACTGAAGAAAATGAAAATGACAAAAATAATCTTTCCACATACTTTGAAAGAACTCTCCAAACTTTTTTTCTAGTAACAACTGTTTGTACTTTTTCATTTTTAAAGGCAAATCCGTTTGATATAAATAAGTAATCGAAACATTGGAAGGAATTTCAAAAATTGGTTTTTCATACAATTGATAAAGCGAAATAATAGAAATATCATAAACATTTCCAAGCATTTTACAAAGACTACTTACCGCTTTTTCAATTCCACCATACCCTAAGTGATAAACGTATATTTCCAACTTTTTTTTCATAGGTTCACCTAGCATCATTATAAAATAGTTTAAAAAAAACGTAAAGAAAAACAGAAGTTACCTTCTGTTACTTCAATAATTTTTCAAATGCTTTCACTTGATTTTCCATCGTATATTGTTGGACAAACATTTTGGCATTTTTCGATAATTTTTTTCGGAATTTCTCATCATCCATTAATGTAAAAAGAGCTTGAAGCGCTTCCTCATCGCTTTCATATTCAAATCCATTTTTTCCACCATCAATAAGCTCCTTAGAGCCACCAACCACCGTCGTCACTACTGGAACACCTAGACTCATGGCTTCTACAAACACCGTCGGAAATCCTTCGGAAAACGAACTAAGTAAAAAAACGTCACTCATTTTCATATAAGGATACGGATTTTCCAAATATCCTAACATATGAACAAAATCCGTTAAATCATGCTCCTTAATATACTGTTGCATAGCATCAAAATAATCTCCATTACCAATAATATAAAAATCAAATTCTCTGCCTGCTTCTTTTAAAAGTTTCGCAATATGTAAAAGACGCATCGGATTTTTTTGCTCCGCTAAACGAGAAGTATGTACAATCGTAAAACGTTTCTTCTTCTCCGAAATTGATTTCTGAGATTTCTCAAAAATTTCATCAAATAAAAAACCATTGCGAATGAGAACTACTTTATCTTTATACTCCGGAAATAACGTTTGAAAAGATTCTTCCGCCTTCTCTGAAATCACTACAATATTCTGTTGATGTGCAAAATACTTTTTTTGTAATTTTAAATGATCGGGAGATTTTTTTAAATCTTCCATCGTACTATGCGTCCAAGAAATCGTCTTTCCCACTTGCGTTAATAAAAACGTTGGAATCATATAATTAAAAGCAATTTCATAATCATATTTCTTTTTGATATAAATCTTTCGTAAAATACTTGGACAATGAAAGACCATCTTTTCAATGAAAAAACTTTTCAAACGACTGTCTTTCGTTTCATCAATCAGACAAGGTAACACATGAATAGAATCGTTCGTTTTCTCAAAATGAACATTGTTATGTCGGTATTCCAGTAAATCAATTTCATACTTTTCGGGATCTAAAGCATTCATCAAATTCGATAAAATGCGTTCGGCTCCTCCCCCATAACTATAAGACCAAATAATAAATAATAACTTTTTCTTTTCCATATTATCTCCTAACCCAATTGTAAATTTTAATCAAATGCTTCGAAAATAAAATTCGAATGTGCCATCTCGTCAAAAAATGTTCTTGTTTCAAAAACTTATTTTTCTTCCAATGTGGATAATAAGTTTGCATATACAAAATTGCTTGTAATTGCTTTTGATAAATATCTCTTTCTTTACTCATACTAAGCGTTCGATTAAGAAAAGTTAAATTCAGTAAAGCCAAAATACATAACACATCATCATAACCAAAAATACTTTTTCGGAGTAACTCTAAGACATCATACATCTGAAACATTTTCACATTGACCGTGTTCATAATCGAACCCTCTCGTTGGCGATAATAGTAAAGCGGCTCTGCCAAATAAGAAATTTTTTGGGCATGAACCAAAAGTCGTGGCGTCGTAGCTAAATCTTCATACCACAATCCCTTTGGAAACCAAATATCATGATCCAAAAATAAACTTTTCTTATACACTTTATTCCATGCCGCTGGAGGAGAAATCATATACCTTTCTTTTTCCGTAGCACAAATTTGTTTCACTCCGGAAAGAACACGAAAATGAGAAGAATGAAAATATTCATAAAAATCAAAATATAGAATATCCGGGTTTTCCCGATGAATCACCTCATCGCATTGGAATAATAACTCTTTGGAAACAAAATCATCACTATCTACAAAAACAATGTATTCTCCCTTTGCTTTCTTAAGTCCATAATTTCGAGCATCCGAAAGACCACCATTTTTTTTATGAAACGCCAAAATACGGTCATATTTTTTCGCATATTGATCAATAACTTTCGCTGAACCATCCGTACTTCCATCATCCACTACCAAAACTTCATAATCTTGAAAAGTTTGCTGGACAACGCTATCTAAACATTCTGGCAAATAATCTTTCACATTATAAACGGGGATAATTATTGAAAATTTTGGCATTACTCCACTCCTAACTCTTGATATCGATGTTTCTTTAAAATATACTCTTTCACCGTTACGACGCCAAAGGCTTGCACCAAATAAGCAAGAATAATTCCATTAAGTCCCAAAGATTGAACCGCAAAGAAAATAACAACTAAATAGATTGCATTAATCACAATCAAAATCGGTATCGTATATTTAATATAACCAAGAGCCATAAACAAATTATGAACTCCCGCTGTACCATTCGTATAAGAAATAAATAACAAATATAAAAGAAAACTAAACACATACATCGAAGGATTATCCATAAACCAACCAAGCCATAGCCGATTTGTACATAATACCCCAATGGCAACCACCAAAAATACGATTGCCATTAACTTCTTCAGTTTATCCGAAATCGATTTGGCTTTTTCATATTCATGATGATTAATCAAAATATTCATCTCTGGATAAATGATTTGATTAATCGGATCGCCAAGTTTATTAATAATCGTTCCTAATCGCTCAAATACACTATATACCGAATTAGCAGCAAATCCTAAATAACGATTAATAATAAACTGCGTAATTTGATTAATTGGTAAATCGATGGACGTTGCCAAATAACTGTAAACATTAAACACAATAAATTCCTTATTCCATTTTAATTTGACCTTATAAAAATCCAGTAATTTTTCCTTTTTCAATGTCAAGATCATGTATAGGATTTGTAAAAAGTAAGTACTAACCGTAGCAATGACTTCAACGATAAAATAAGGCCATAATCCATAATGCATAAATAGACAAAAGCCCCAACCAATCACCCGAACGAAAGAACCCACAATCTGTGAAAAAACAACTTTGCCAAATTGATTAAACGTCCTTAAAATTCCAACCGTACTACCTTGGATGTTAAAAAGTAACGTAAACAAAAATACCGTAATGTAAGGCTTGATTGAAAGATCCCATTCCATCCATCCAATAACCAAATCTTCAAGTAACAAACCAAAAAGGAAAGCAAATAATAAAGAACTAATATCCAAAAGGACCGTCCATTTAATAAAGATTTTAGCCTCTTTTATATCCTCATTTTGTAAAGATTTCGTTAAATACTTAATCAGTGCCTGGAATGTCTTAAAAGAAAAAAGACTAAAAAACATCGTCACATAGGTCTGTGTCATGACAATGATTCCATGGTTTTCACTTCCAATACCACGGACAATGATAAAAATGGAAAGAAGCCCCAAAATCGAACCGATTCCCTGACCGGTAAAAATGACAAGAAAACTCTTCACCAATTTCCGACTCATCAACTCTTTCATTTTTTCAACCATTTTTCCATACATTATGCATCAACTCCTGTATAGTATATCTCATATCCACCCGCCGAATAAATCTTCGTACTATGATCCATCAAGGATTGATATTCCTGTTCAAAAGTAGGATCCGTATGAATCGTATGATCCTCTTCATGCCATACAAAGAAAGAAATATGATTATTCTTCACAATATCCAAAATATTTCCATATTTAATTAAATCATAATTGCTCACTTGACCGTTCAAAAAGTGATAAAATACATCAATTTGATAATCGACAAAAGTCGTTTTATCATCCGGTTCAAAAGAATACAAACGCGTATATAACATTTGAATATTCGGATCATATACTCGATATTCATTTTTAATATTGGTAGCAAGCAATGGTTTTGAAATATGATGAAGATAAGAAACTTCCATAATTGCTTTCGCCCCATCAATATCCACCTGTGCTAAACGCGTCAGCTTATCACTTCCACCCTTCACCATAACCCAATAATGAAAATCTTTAAGAAGCAAAAGTGGTGGAACACTAAGCAAACAAATCATTCCCAATGTAACCAATTTTGGATAAGGAAAATGTTTATGAATAAATTCTTCATATAGCAAAAAGAATATATACGGATTGAAAATTAAAATGAAAATCCGTTCATAAGCATCCCCCGTTAGACAAGTGGAAACAAAAGAAATCGTCAAAGGATTTAAAAATACGCCCATAATCAAAGCAATCCACCATAAATGACAAGACAATGAACGATTCTTGCGAACTAAGAAAAAGAAAACAAAAACCGTAAATAAATAGAAAAGTGTAATCGGAATAAAGAAATAATAAAACTCGGTATTACTATAAACAGGAAAATAATTGGTAATGATTCGACTCAAATAGTCAATCACGGTAGCAGAAGTTACGCCCAAAACACTAAAAAGAAAAGAACCTAGTAGAAAAAGAACCAAACAAAACTTCACTCCAAAAGAAGCAAAGGAGATCATTTTCAAATGGAAGGTTTTGCTTTTTCGCTCAAAAGAATCATAACCGACAAGAAACAAAAGATAAAGAACAATCATTGGAAGAATAAACACGCTATGTTCATGAAAAACAAAAGAAAAACAATATACCACCAACGCAACAGCCATCACAAAATAATCGGAAAAATGGATTTCTTCTTTTTTAAGAATTTGATAAAGCAACATCGTAAATAAAGAAACAAAAACCAAAAACATAGAAAAACTAGCATAACTAATCATGGCAAAAAAACTAATGAAAAGCAACGGTACATAACGACGATCTCCTTTCATATATGCATGTAAAAAAGAGACGATCATCGGCATAAAAATCGTACCTAAAGCAAAAATGCCAATATAACCATTCATATATACATTATTTAAAATATTTGCAAAATAAGGTAAAAAAACACTATAAAAAACACACAATCCGTAATAAAGAAAACGTGACTTTCGCTCTTTACTCATCATCTGTCCCATTCCATAGAAAGAAATTAAAAGAAGGACAAACGTTGGCATCGATAGAAAATAATGTACAACAGACAAATAATGGAATGAAAAAGAAAAAATAGAACCCAAAAAGTCAAAGAGAAGAATGAAAAAACTGCCCATTAAATAATAAGCTTGATAACTATATAAAGGATTCAATTTCGAAACCTCAAAGCCACTTCTTGGTTCAATCATCAAAATGCGATTTGCGTGTGCATTATCGTACATATAAGGAAGATAAAAACTATCATCAAAGTACCAATAATCATGAGGAAGTGTTCGCATATAAAAGAAAAACAAAACAAAAGCAAGCAAAAAGATAATCCAAATCGCCTTATTCCCAAAGACCTTTTTCACATTTTGCAAATGAAAAAGATCAAAAACAAGACAGACAAATAAGAAAATTCCCCCCGTAACTCCTAAATAGAAACTAGGTAACTGAAACCACTGTGCAGGATAATAAAGCAGCTGAAACATCATTACAAAGCCTAAATACCCTACTAATATCATCAGCCATTTATTCAAAGATAAACGACATTTATCTAAAAGAAACTCCCCAAAATTATAAGAAGTGAAAAGCAAAAAAAACAAAAAAAGGATGGATAAAAAAGCCAGTAAAATCATAATTTCTTTTCCTTTCTCTTTTCCAAATCTTCAATCGCATACACTTGATTAAGCGTTTTTAATTTTTCATTCATCACCGAAATTTTCGTTTGTAACTTTAAAATCTGAAGAATCAATAAAAAGACAATAAAAACCAAAACAAAATTCGACGCACTATAAAAACCAAGCATATTCGATACAAAAGTCACCACACCTGGAAAAATGCTCATCAAAATTAAAATAAAAGAAAAACAAATAGTGAAAATTGAATCATCAATATGCAATTTTGATTTCCGAATCTGATAAATGGTATAACACAAATTTAATATCGAAAAAAGAATTAACATTGATTGTAACAATATTGTCATATATTACCTCCTACGAAACTGTTGAATAATTAAAATCGAAATAATCATTTTTAGCATATATTCAAACGATTTAAAACTCGTTAAATAACTGGTTCCAGCCACTCGATCAAGCATTTCTACTTGAACTTCTTTCACCAAAAACTTTCTTTTCATCAAATAAACAATGGAATCAGGTTCTGGTGGATAATTCATTTCCATAGCAAACTCAGGAATCACTCTCTTCGAATAAGCACGCAAACCACTTGTTGGATCATTAATGTGCTTTCCTGTCGCCAAAAAGATAAAGAAAGTTAAAAGACGATTGCCAATCATTCGCGCACTAAAATTTTTCTTTTTATGAACAAAACGAGATCCAATCACAATATCATTTCCCTTTTCAATCTCACAAACTAACTCTTTTAAATACTTTGCTTGATGCTGTCCATCCCCATCAAACTGAATCACCACATCATAATCATGTTGATAAGCATACTTAAAACCAGTTTGTACAGAACTCGCTAAACCATAATTCACCGGTAAAGAAATATAAGAAAAATGATTTTTATTCAAAATCTCTAAAGTATTATCCTTACTTCCATCATTCACAATCACATAATCATAATCCACATGACTTTGAATATCCTTGATAACGCGCTCAATATTCTCTGCTTCATTATAACAAGGAATCACAACCAAAACTTTTAACTTCTTCATAATACCTCCTATAAACGAACAAAATTATGAAATAATCCAAACAAAACTCGAACTACCAAATAAGCACGAATTCGTATCAAAAATAACATCATCCGAAATGAAATCGGCAAATCTTGAAGATACTCATTATTATACCATTCTGGATAATTTTCCTCCACATGTTTTACAATATCGCGAATCATTTGGACCCGAAAATTCTTTAAAAAACTTGCTCGATACATCGTTCCAATGAGAATATGATAAATAAAAGCAAATTCTAAATATGGCTTCTTCTGTTCATAAACATCTCGCTCTTTTGCAAAAGAAACCAAATGATCCAAAACATCATAAATATGAAAAATTCGTTCATCATACGTGTGCATAATCGAATTTCCATTTTGAAAATAATGGTATAAAGGTTCATGAATAATAGCAAAATTACTAATCATGAGAACTTTGGAAGTAAATTCCAAATCTTCATAAAATTTTCCGACAGGAAAGAAAATCTTATTCTGATCAAGTAACGCTTTTTCATACATTTTATTCCAAGCTGCCGGATATCGAAATAATGTCACATCTTGTGCAGAAATGGCATTATATTTCACTTTATCTGGATAATCTCGAACAAATTCGCAAACGCAAACCGAAACAGACTCCTCAATAATCGTTTGATAGAGCTTCTCTAAATACGTTGGAAAAAGAAAGTCATCTCCATCGACAAACACTAAATACTTGCCACTGGCTTTTTTCATGCCATAATTTCTAGCATCCGATAAACCCCCATTCTTTTTTCGAAAATACAAAAAACGTCGATCATTCAAAAAAGGCTTGATTTTCGAAGGACTTTGATCCTTACTTCCATCATCAATAATCAAAACCTCAAAATTTTCATACGTTTGCTCTTGAATACTTGTAAGACATTTCTCAATATAATTTTCAATATTATATACAGAAACAATGACACTAATTTTATCCATGTTGCACCTGACTTCGTAATAACACCATCCACCGATAGATAGTAATCATTCGGTGATGAATGAAAAATGCAATCACTTTATACTTTAGTGGAAAACGCTTCTTGGCTATTTTATTTTGATAACAATGTGGATAAACACTTTCAAAATGTTCAATCATCGAAACAATTTCTTTTTTCGAAAAGCAACGAGCTAAAATCATTCGAAAACTAGTGTTAATCACCCCTGCATACAAATGAACATACTCCATATTCTCTTCATACTGTTGTAAATGTTGTGATTTCACAAAATCCTCTAAAATTTCCAATACCTTTTTCATCTCGACAACCCGTGGTGTATAACTCTTAGTAATACTTCCCTCATTAAAATAATAATTATACAAATATGAATCAACTCGAACATTTTTCTTAGAAACCATCAACAATTTCGGAATGGTGGCTAAATCCTCATAATAAAGTTGAACGGGAAAAGAAATCTCATAATCACGAAACAAAGAAACCCGATAAAGTTTATTACATGCACTTGGCTGCTCAAAACTCCATAATTCCTCTTCGGTCTGCGGATTTACACCCAAAATTTCTTTTTGATCATTCACTTGTTGCATGCCACAATAAGCAATATCGCCATCATTTTGCATTAAAGCCTCATATAAAGTCTTTAAATAATCCGGTTCAATATAATCATCACTATCAATAAAGCAAATAAATTCACCGTGTGCTTCCAAAATTCCCTTATTACGAGCAGCACCAAGCCCCATGTTCTCTTGATAAAAATAGCGAATGCGTTTTTCTTTTTTCTGATAATCGAAAATAATCTCTTCACTACGATCAGGACTTCCATCATTGACGATGACAATCTCAAAATCTTGCATCGTTTGACGAACGATGGAATCTAAACATCGCTCAATATAATTCTCCACATTATATACAGGAACGACAACGGTTATTTTCGGCATAATACCCTCCTATTCATCTGTAAAAACCCCTTGTTCATCTGCAACACGCTTATAAGGAAAAGAATATAAATATTCCTTTAAATGTGTAGCAATATAATTTGCCTCTTGTTGATATTCCGGCCGAAGTTCATAAATTTGTGTATTATTAATCGAAACTTCTGGCTTAAAAAATTCTCTTTTCTGAAGATGTTGCTTCTCACTGACTCCTAAAAACTCCCGAATTTTTTTCACCGTCTTCTCATATTCATAAATCAATTCTTCAAAATGAATGCGTAAGATATCCGCTTGATCACATGGTTTTTCCATTTCGCGAATCTGCCGATAAAAACGACAAAACTCCTTCACATCCTGTGGATAAGGAATTTCTACATGAGCCTTGGTATAAAAATATTTGTTCTGAATAAAGACATCTCTTGGATCACGCTCAACCACAATCACCTTGGCTTCCCCAGGTTGAAAATACCGATCCATTCGATATAAATTATGTGGAAGTAATAACTGATCTAAAATCACATCATCCTTAGAAATCGAATCGATCACGGACATCAAGAAAGTACGAGCACATTGATAAAACTTCTCTTTCGAAGGATAAGCAAACGTAACTCCTTTTCGATTCAAAATGGGTTTCCAACACTTGAAGCGAGGAAAAAAATGCCGCCATATCGCCTGAATATATTTTTGAAAAATCAGATAACGATTACTTGGTCGCTCACTCATATACCAAAACTGGTCCATTTTATAATCAATCAAACTTTCAATAAAAGTATCCACATAATGCATAAAATCTGGTCCGACAAAAAAGCGATAATTTCCTGGCCACCAAAATTTCAAGTGATCCAGTTCACACATTCTTTCCCGAAACAGATGAAGATATTCATCACTAGTAAAAATATTATTCGATAAAAGAAGCTTATCTTCTAAATCAAAAACACCAAGTGGACAATGTAAAAAGATAAATTCTTGACTGCCTGTTGCACCACAAAAGCCCTCAAATTCACGAATTAATGCCGTGACTGCAGAAGAACCACTTGCCATATATCCGGTCGGAATAACTATTTTTCTCATAACTCACCTAATTTTATTATAACATAACTTTCCACTATTCAAAAACCATTCCAAATTTGCTATACTACTCCTAGGTGAAATTATGAAAAAAGAAGCAATTTTCGTAAACAAGATTCTTCTCTTATTTTTGTATGCACAACCATTTTTAGACGTCTTAACATCTTTACAAAAACATTATTTAAATGACTTTTTAACAATTGGTGTTCTAGTTCGAATCTTCTTTCTAATCATCATTGGCATTCTCTTTCTCTTGCATACCAAAAAGAAAAAAGATTACATATACCTTATTTTTTATGGAATCTATCTCATCATTTATTCTTATATCACCATCACCCATAAAAGTGCTAGCATTCTCCCAATCGAACTGAAAAATGCCTTTCATATTCTTTACTTACCAGTACTATATTATTTCTTAAAAAAATTATCCCTTGACAAAATAGAAGAAAAGCACTTTATTCGCATTTACTTTATTTATTTAATTTTCTTAATCGTTCCACGAATCACCCACACCTCATTTGAAGGTTACTTTGAAGGAAAAATTGGCAATATCGGATGGTTTTATGCTACCAATGAAATCAGTGCTATCCTATGTATATTAATGCCCTTCGTTTTTTCTTATCTGATTCATTCCCAAGAAAAACTCATCATCAAAATTCCTTATTTTGTCATGATGTTATATGCCTTACTTGCCCTAGGAACCAAAATGACGGTACTCATATTTGGCATCCTTTTTCTAAGTTACCTTCTTGGATATGTGAAAAAATGCTATCAAGAAAAAAAGAAAAAAGAATTATCACTTCTTTCCATAATGACCATTACGGGTTTGATTCTAACCGCTCTATTACTACCCAAAACTTCTTTTTTCTATAACATCAAAATTCATTTAGATTTTCTAGACATTCATAATATCAGCGATGTCTTGAAAAACGATCGATTTGTAAACCACTTTATCTTTAGTGAACGCCTCACATTTCTAAAAAACACCCATAAAAACTATCAAAAAGCACCTTGGAGTGAAAAACTATTTGGAATCGGCTACATTGAAAATTACAATCAAAGTGATCAAAACGAAAAAACCATTGAAATGGACTACTTTGACATTTTCTATCGAACCGGCATCATCGGCAGTGCTTTGGTAATCTTTCCATTTCTTCAAAAAATAAAAAAGAAGAAAAAAGATAACCATACCTACGGAATTTGCATCGCTCTATTCATCGCCGGAGTAGCCGGACACGTACTCACATCCCCCGCTGTCAGCATTTATCTTGTTACCCTCTTACTAAATAAAAACAAAGAACTCTCCAATTAAGAGTTCTTTTATTGTAAGTATGTATGGGTAAAATCATCAAAAATCTGCACCCAATTTTCTTCCGCCTGCAACTTGGAAAATCGATGAAAATCACGATAAGAATTTTGTGAAAACTTCTGAAGCTTAACAGTATCAGATAATAACTCGATGGTCTTTTCAACATACGCCTCATCATCATCCAAAATAAAACCATCGACTCCATCATGAACCACCTCGTAAACCCCATCACCGCATGGCGTGGTAATAATCGGAATTCCATTTGCTTTCGCCTCAATCATCACCAAACTAAGTCCTTCAAAAACAGAAGTCATCCATAAAAGAGAATAATGTTGATAGATTGTTTTATCCTTCGTAAAACCTTTCATAAAAACATGACGTTCCAATCCGTATTCTCGAATTTTTTCCTTCATTTCCTCCTCATAAGGACCCGTACCATAAATATCCAAAAGGAAATCCGGATACTTTTCTTTTAACAACCGTGCTAACGTTAACAACCGCAAAGGATTTTTTTGCTCACTTAATCTTCCAACATAACAAATTTTATTTTTTACAACCTTTTTTACAGGAACAATCTGCGCATTATCAAAAAAGTTATAAACATAACTAGCATTCATATGCGGTTTTGCCTTTTCACTATCTGCCTTCGTTCGAAATAAAGTTAAAGAAGGCTTTTGCATCATTTTTGTCTGTAAATTGCCAAGAAGATGATGACCAAAAAAATATTCATAATAAATATGGATTTCCAATAAGAAAGGATATCCTTTTGGAAGAAATGTCGCTGCCACCGGACAAGTTGCTAAAACCAAATCTTTCGGTGTAATCACCTTTTTCATTCGCATCCGTAAAATCGGAATCGAACAAAAATAAAAGCACATATCCCAAAATAATTTCAAAAAGCGAAAAAGATGAAAATGCTTCAACTCTTGAAACATCCGTGGAAAATTAAAATCAATCTTTTTGTTGGTCAAAGAAAGAATTTCACAATCGGAAAATAAATGATCCGGATTCAAAGAAGAAAAAACACTAATAATCTTAACATGATAATACTTTTTCCAAATGGGAACCAAAGAAACATAAGTAGCAATCAATCCACCGAGTTTTAAAGAGTGAATCTCTTCCATCACAATATACAAATTTTTTTTCATAAGCACCAGCCTAAATTCATTATAATATAAGAGATAAAATTAGCAAAGAAAAAGAAGAAACTACTTTTTAACTTTTTTCTTCTTTTTCTCATCCTCAAATAAATCATACATCGTTTGTTCCATTTTTTCCGTAGATTCTTTGGACTCATTTTCCTTCTTTGTTTTTTCTTTTGCTTCGGAATTTTTTTCTTTCTTTTTATTTTGAGCACTCTCAATTTTTTGAATCTCTTTTTGAGATAATGCCATCGTCTGCTCATAAGCCAAAATCATATCTTCTACCCGATTCATTTTATCAAGGGCTTCTTGCACATCAACAACACCCGTCTGTTCAGATACCATCGGCTCTTCCGTCTTTTTAGAATCATCTGTTTTCTCTTCTTTTTCGATATTTTCTTCTTGAGAACTTGTTTTCTTTTGTTTCTTCTCTTTTTTCAAATCCCATTTTTCAAATTGTTCAGAATCAACTACATCTTTTTCTTTCTTTTTCTCAACAATCTTTCTAACTTTTGGTTTTCTTAAAAAAGCAAATGCACATAATAAAATTAAAAAAATACAAGCACAAGCAAAAACAAGAATTACATTTTTATAAGTATGATTTTCCTCTCTTAATAAATTTGCCATTTCATCAAAATACAACTGATAAGTATTCTCTTTTTGATTATATAAATAGTAATTTTTATCACCCGTTTCAATATTCATAGCATAGACTAAAGCAAAATCACTATTATCATTAATTTTAAAAGCCGGATAAGTGACATCATTAATCAAAATCGTCGTTTCATGAAATCCTTCCAATGCCTCAGGTGCCTTCATAACATAAAGAATTAAACTCTGTGACTTTTGTTCTTCATACAATTGATAAGTTTGATGATCCTGATCATAAATAGCAAAATGATTATCTCCAGTACTTGATTTCACAACGACCAAAATATAATTGGTCACTTCACTCACATAACATGGAATTTCAAATCCATTAATTTGCACCGTACTTGCTTCATATAAATCCGGTTTGGTAACATGTTTCACATTTTTAACAACGGTATACTCTCCACCATCCATCGATATCCGAATTGGATTTTGATCTTCTACATTCACAGTCACTTGATAAATGCGCTCATCTCCATTTTCAGCATGAACCGTAATGGAAAAAACATTGGCCCCCTCATCCACTTCAAACTCTCCAGTACCTTCCACACTGGCATAACCATCTGCTGCTTTCGCTTCAATCGTCACCGTATTCGTAGTAGAAGGTACAGTCAAACTATACTCCAGCGTATCTTTGTCAAACTCGGGAGTAAGTGAATATTCTCCCACTTGAATACTACTTAAATAATTATTCGTAGATTTTGGTCTTGCCGCCGTAACATTTACGCGTTTATCCCCAGATAGATTAATATTGCTCCCATCACTACTGGTAGCATCTCCGGAAACCGAAAAATTAATCATTCCAATATTCGTTCCTTTGCAAGTTACACTAAATGTTTTTGTTACATTTTGAGCACTTTGACTAGCATCGGCATCCGCCATACTACAACCATTCGTAGAACCAATTCCTGAAACTTGAATATTCCAAGAAGCAACATTTCGAAGAGTCACATAAAATGTAACGTTTTTTCCAACCTCAATCGAAGAAGAACTCACAGATGTACTAATACTCGGTGCCGCTAAAGCAACTGGAATCACTACAAAAAAAGAAAATAACGTAAATAATAACAATTTATGAACCCTTTTCATCCAAATTTTCCTTTCTAAGCTTGAACAATATAAGATGTTCCAAGCAAATGTTGACGCAATTTCAATAAGTCAGCGGAATTCACTTTACTTCCATGATTGGCTTTTGCACTTTCCAAATAGGCCCCACTTAAATTGATTTGGCCAAGTAAATATTGACGCATACGAAGTAAATCTGCGGAATTAATTTTACCATCACCTGTAATATCACCGTAAACCACTACTGTTTGAACCGTACCATCTTTGTAAATAATTTGACAACCAGTTGTTAATACTTCCCAATCAGATAAAGTACTTCCATCTGCTTTTTTAAATGTCACATTTCCATTTTCTGTCTTTTTTCTTAAAGTTTCTACCTTTGTTTCTGGATTAATTCCAATTGTAAAGTTTCCACTTTGCTTAACACCCATTTGACTTACGACTTGAGAAACATTAAACGCCTCTGGTTTGGTTTCCGTCGGATTACTATCAGATGCACCTGGTTTTGAAGAATTGTTCTGTCCTTCTATTGGAAGGGTAACATCACCTACGACACCCTCATAAATACCTGCACTATTTTTCTTTGATCCAAAGCTTGCATAGACAAGCCCAGCCAAAGCCGGATTCTCTTCAGAACTATAAGCACCAATATTAAAGAAATTATAAAATCCTTTATACGTTTGTCCCTTATAAGTAAATTGTGCACCACTAGTCGTATTTGTAAGCTTACTTCCAGATTCTTGTCGAGCTAAAGAAGCCAGATATACAGGACTTACATTGGCATTCTTACCAGCTTCAACAAAAATCGAAGCATAAGTTTGATTATCTAAAGATGACTTTCCTTCCATAAACGTTCCCTTTAATACAGAAGCAACCACCGTTTCATTATATTCACTCTTAAAAGATAAATCTTCAAACATCAAAATGCGATTATCAACTAAAAAATTTCTTGGATCTAAATAATATGCTACCGTACTTTCATTGGCAATGTACCAACCTGGCTCAGTTTGATCAAGTGGTTGTTCATAACAAGCAGAACAAGCACTAATTGAACTTACCTTTTTCTCCCAAGCAACAGAAGTCCAAAAATCAAGTCCAGTACGAAGAGATTTAAACGTCCATGTTGGATGATCCGCATGAATCGCCCGCAATTTTACCTTATAAGTTTCAGGAAATCCTTGTTCATCCAATTTCTTTTCAAAAGCCTCATCCGTAACCGACCATTGTTCCTTAACTCCACTACTAATTGTTGGATGTTTCGTTTCATAAGGCATTGAATCATAAATCGGAATTTCAAATACCAAAGGTAACTCAAGTAGGCCATTATTTTTATAACTGTTGTAACTAGACAAAGCCT
>CANQAU010000005.1 GCA_947588935.1 uncultured Bacilli bacterium | reverse complement strand
AAGTGATAAAATGATTAATATTAGAAAAAGAGGTAGCGTTTACCAATATTGTTTTGAAGCAGGAAAGGTAAATGGAAGCCTAAAAAATATTTGACTATAAGTGTCCTTTTGATATAGAATTAATTTATTAAAAGTGGTGCGGTTGAAATTACAATAAAGAAAGAAAAGACGTTAAGAATATAAATGCTATCTTTAACGTCTTTTTCCTTTTATTAAATTATTATTCACAATGAAGTTCTTCTTTTTCTGCAATCGACACAACTTCTATGGCATTTTTTCCATAATATCTATCTAAGCCAATTATTTCAGCTTTTTCTAATGTATCCGCATATTTGGAAACTTCAATCTCATCTTGATCATATCCAATATTACAAACAACTTGATTATTATTACATATATATTTATTCCAGTCACAATAATAATAGACCTGTCCACTAGATGTTATACATGGATTCTCTTTTAATTCTTCCTCTGAAAAATAATATGAATAATCTATGATTGAAGTATATTTGATTTCATTTACAAGACCATTAATAAAATAAAAAACATATTTATTCATATTGTGACCATTATCTTCACTATTGCAAGTTATTGCTTGGATATCATTTTCTACGTCATCGCCTTCAATATAACTTTTTTCAAAATAAAATTCATTTGTTTTTTGGTTCTTTTTAAAAGTTGTAATAATAATTGTAGCATCATCTAAATAATCATCTACTGAAATAGTATATTCATCAATGTTTTCAGAATTATATATTTTTCTATCTATTTTTTCTTGCATATTCCTATCACTGTAGATATCTATAATTTGTTTGATGTCATATGGATCAGATATATTCTTATAATAAATAACTTTTTCTTTAATAGTTATTGTGTCATCTTTTATTGTTGCTTCAAAAATTTTACTTAATTTTAATTTTGGTGTAAAGGATAATCCTCCAACTCCTCCAAACTGACCTATGTATTTATTTTCGCCTTTATCGTAACGTATAAAATTAAAACCTGATCCGTCATCAAAATGGGTATTTGGTAAAAGATAGCTTTGATTCATATCATAATCTACATGAATTTCCTGCCCAAAATATTTTTTTAAATTGTCGTCTAGCTTTTCTTTATCAATAGAGTAGTAATTAATAAAATCTCCATTTCCTTCAAATTTAAAATCGTCATCATTTAATTCTGTAAGAGCAATTTCTGTAAGTTCTGAAGTTGTAAAACTATCTATTCCATTCATTCTATTTTGACTATATGTATAGGGTTGAAGTTTTTGATAAATTTGATAAAATCTTTTATCATCTAATGGTATTTTATGAGGTATATTTTTGGATAAACCATTAGGATACAATAAGATACAAGTTACAACAATAACCATAAAAATTATAGCTAGTAGCAAAACTTTTTTCTTCTTCATAATAAATCATCTAAATTAATTATAGCACAATTTACTTATAAATATATATCGATATTTTTGATACCATACGCTTCTAATTTGTAATATTACTAATAATAAAAAAGACTATAAATCAGGAGTAATTTAGAACTGATTTTTGTAAAAAACAACAACTGAAAATTACTATATATCAAATCCAAGCGAAACTAGAAAAATGCGACAGAAGTATTTGATAAACTAATGAATTATACATTATTAATGAGATAGTGGAAAATACCGATAAAAAAATTTTAGTATTAGGAACTATTGGGATAGACTTTAATAAAAAAATATAACACTAAAAATGCTATTGGTGTTTTTTTTTAAAGTGTTTAGTGTTATACTTCTATTATAAAAAGGGGATATACACGAGGAGGTTAGTAGTAAATGGAAAGTGTATATAAACCATATGACGAGAGAGTGCCCGATGAACAATATAAGAATTTAATAAAAGAGGTACTCGAAAAAGGAATATGGAGCCCATCCCCGATGGTCGATAAAGACGGAAAAGAAATAAGAACAATTGATTACATGGGAGCAACTCCATTACGTTTTAATATTTTAGAAAATGGAGCACCCATTATCACAGAAAGAGATATTTCTGGATTTTATAGATCTGCAATCGGTGAATTGTGTGCATTTATAAATGGAGCTCACACCCAAGAAGAATTAGTTAAATTTGGTTGCCGTTGGTGGAAGTCTTGGGCAACTCCTGCAAAATGTCAAAAAAGAGGCTTAGAAGCAGGAGATTTAGGACCAGGATCTTATGGAGCTGCGTTTGCTACGTTTCCGACTGCAGATGGAAAAACATTTAACCAGTTTGAAGAAATAATAAAACAAATGAAAGAAAGACCAGAATTAAAAACGCATTTTATTTCTCCTTGGATTCCCCAATACACAATTCGAAATGCAGATCATCAACAAAAAGTAGTCGTTGCACCATGTCATGGTTGGATTCATTTTCGGATACTAGAAGACAAATTAAGCATGGTCATGTTTCAAAGAAGTTGTGATTTATTAATTGGCCTTCCAAGTAATTGGGCACAATATACGGCGTTATTATTAGCAATGTCTGAAATTTTAAATTTAGTTCCATACGAATTTGTTCATATGATCAGTGACGCACACATTTATGAAAATCAATTACCATGGGTGGATGAAATTTTAAGTCGCCCAAGCCAGGCTTTCCCAACACTAAAACTAGTAAAAACACATCCAAATATTTCTGACTATCGTCGAGAAGATTTTGAATTATCCGATTATCATGCTGGAGAAAAAATTAAGGACATCCCGGTAGGTATTTAATCATGAATCAAGAATTAGAGAAAATTAAAGAAGCAAAGAAAAATGGTCAGAAAATCGGATTAGTCCAAGGATCATGGGATTTGTTCCATATTGGGCACTTAAGATATTTACTAAAAGCAAAAGAATCGTGTGACTATCTAGTCGTTGCAATGGATAGTGACGAAAAAATCAAAAAAAGAAAAGGAAATAGCCGTCCCATTATTCCTGAAGAAGAAAGGTATGACTTCATCCAGTTACTAGGGGTCGCAAATTCCATTATTATCAAGCCTGCAAATGAGCCGAAATGGCAATTAATTAAAGAAATCAGACCAGATGTTTTAATTGCCATCAAAGAAAATTACAACGATACGCAAATCGAAGAACTAAAAAATTACGTAGGAGAAGTAAAAATTTTACCAAGACAATCCGAAACATCAACATCGGATAAAATAAGAAAAGTGATTATTGCAAGTCAAGCTGAAAAATTAAAAGAAATTGACGGAAAGGTTTTCGAAACAGTAGAACAAACGAAAAAAAGAATCGGTTATCAAGATTCATTACCTGAACCAATTCCCGCTTTAATTCAAAATTTATACCATTCTACCGATACCAAATGTCCAGTATCAGCTTGCTGCTTTATCAACGGAAAATGGTATTTTGGCTCAAACCAAGTAGATATGAATTTATCACCAAATGATATTGAGCAACGCACGGAACTATATTATTCTACAGTAGAACACGCCGAAATCAATATGTTAAAAAAGGTTGGAAATATTGAAAAATTAAACACAGCCGTATATACAACTTTATTTCCATGCGATAAATGCATGAAAGTATTAATTGATAAAGGAGTAACCGAAATATTTTATATAGAAGATCATCCCGATCGTCATTGGAGCAAAAGAAGCCATGAATTAGCCTCTGCCCATGGAATCAAAACAATTCAATTGAATTTTATCAAATCGGAACAAAAAATGAAGCCAAAAGAGATAGAAAAAGAATTGCCAACATATAAATATATTTATCCACCAAATGCCCGCGAACAAGAACAATTAGATATCATGATCAACATGGAAAAAGAAAATAAAGATCCATTAGATGCGCAATATATTAATCAAGAAATTATTCAAAGATTTAACTATTGGTTTATTACAAAAAACAAATTTCCATATAATGGAATCGAGCATCAATTTTTGATTGTCGCCAATTATCCAATCTATAAAACGGAAGACATTACAGAACCAATGTGGAAAGAACTGCAAGCAATATGGCAAGCATTACAGAGCCATTACAATCTTCCGGGTGGGGCCTTGTGCTTTAGATTTGGAGACCCATCTTATTCTGGAGCATCTTTAAAACGCCTACATGCGCACGTAATTGTGCCAAAAAGAGATGAAAAAGCCAAATTCACTGTCGGAGGTAGAAAAAGACTAAAAGAAGGCTTAGTCATAGAAGAGGAAAATGCAAATGAGTAAACAAGTATATAACAATCTTGGAATGATTGTTGCAATGGGAAAAAACAGAGAAATAGGATATAACAATCAATTAATATGGAGAATTAAAGAAGATTTAACGTTTTTTAAAAATACAACGATGAATTCGCATGTGATTATGGGAAGAAATACTTATAATTCCATGCCCAAAAATTTACCTGGTAGACAATATATTGTCCTATCACAAAATAAAGAGTACACTTTGGAAAAACCAAAAATCGTTTGTCATAGTCCAGAAGAAGTATTAAAGATAATATCTTCCAATCCAACTGAAAATTTTTGGGTAATCGGGGGCGGAGTCATTTATAAAATATTTTTACCAAATGTAAGTTCTTTATGGATTACAGAAATCGACTCCACTTTTCCTTTAGCAGATACTTATTTTCCAGCATATAATGAACAGGAGTGGACAGAACAATCTTGTATGGAAAAATCAGAAAACAATTTAATCTTTCGCCATAAATGTTTAAAAAGGGTTAAAGAACAAGAAGAAAATATTCGCTAATTCCGAATATTTTTTATGTATAAAGCGTGTTATAATACCGCTATCAAAAAAGGAGTGGAGAAAGATTCCATGAAACAGGTTGAAAGCGAAAAAAATGGAACTGTACCGAATCAAAAAAGTGTCAAATTTATCACGAAAAAGAAAATGCTTCAAAGTATAAAAGAACCATTCGAAGACTTTCTTCACAAGGCTTGTTTTAATCTTATGTATAATCATCAACTTTTGAAAAAACCGACACTTTTCTTTTTGGAGCAAAAATTAAGTTATCAACACTCAACTTCTGAGCAATTGAAATATATGTTATTTGAAACAACATGGGGTTATGATTACTTATGGAAACATAAAGAAGAAATTGCAGACCAGACGAATACAAAAATAGAAATCATTTTTGAATATTTAGTACAGTATCCAATCAAATCAGCGGAATTCATTTCTTTTTTTAAACAATCGAACAATTTGCATATAAGATATTTATTCATGAACTATCTCATCAACCACCAACCCCAAAAATTCAATCAAATATTTGATGATCTCATAAAATATCTAAAAGATAATACACAAAATCAGTTAATGGACATGGATGAGGTGTGCCTACTAGCCATTCATATCTTAAAATCTCCCTTAAAAGATGTCTACTGGAACAAAATAAAAACGTTTATTTTTGCAAATTATCCAGAAAATACATTAGCATCTTTATTATTAGATGTGCCATTTGGGATAAAAAACAGAGAAGAAGAATTAAACAAAGGAAAAGAAGAATTTCAGAAAGATGCTGATCGCCTTTTTACAACTTCCATTGATTTTCGTTTTTTTCTGCTAATCGATTATTCTGAATATATCTCAAAAAACATCTTAGAATCCTATCGGAAAATTTTAAATTCATTTCAAAAAGATCAAAGATATGATGATGCACTCATCAATATTTATATTCATCGCTTAGGAAGAAAATTAGAGGAATATGTAGAAAAGTACTTATCATTAAGTCAATCAAAAGATACTTATTTTATCGCAGAAGGTACAACCTCAACCTGTTATCGACTTGGAGACTATGTCATAAAACTAATCAATTACAAATGGTCATATGAAAAAATCATTTGTCCAAATTTATACTTAATTATTAAGAATTTAGAAGAAGAATATATTCGTGATTCGATCGGATTAGTAAGAGCAGGTTTGGAAATTCAACCATTTTTAAAACGAAGCGCGAAAGAAGTTCCTTCAGAAATCTTATCCAAATTTCAAATGGAATTAAACCGTCTAGGATATCGTCATTACGATACCTTAATAAAAGGAAAAACCGGTGATAATTGTCTTTTATTAGACTCCTATCAAGATGCCGATGATCCCAATCCCGAATTGTTACCAGAATGGTTTAAAGAATATCCCATTGTATTAGTCGATCGAGATTTAATTTTCCCTTTAGAAAAAAAACATCCGAAAAGACAAAGAAAAATTACATATTAAAAAAATAACAAATTGATAACTTTTTAAATGACAAAATAATTGCTATAATAAAAATAGAAAAGAGGATGTATATGAAATCCGAATTATTGACCAAATTAAATGAACTAGAAAAAAAGATAGTAGACATCGGGAGGTCTCTTTGACTTAGAGGGAAAAAAAGAAGAGATTGCCAAATTGGAAAGAGAAATGTCCGCCACCGATTTTTGGAATGACATCGACCATGCCAATGAAGTCAATAAAAACTGTGCAACGTTAAAGAAAATAGTAGATAACGTAGAAAATGCGGCCAAAGAAATCCAAGAAACCAAAATGCTTATAGAGTTAATGGAAGAAAATGAATTCGAACAAATAACAAACGAAATTTTGGCGTTAGAAAAAAAGATTTCCGAATTAGAAATCGATACCCTATTAAATGGAAAATTTGATAATTGTAATTGCTATTTAGAAATTCATCCGGGTGCTGGAGGAACCGAATCATGTGATTGGGCAAGTATGCTTCTAAGAATGTATGAAAGATTTTGTGAAAAAGAGGGATACAATTATGAAGTCATTGATGAGCAAAATGGAGAAGAAGCAGGTATAAAAAGTGTGATTCTCTTAATCAAAGGAGAATTTGCCTATGGCTATTTAAAAGGAGAAAAAGGGACTCATCGTTTGGTAAGAATATCTCCATTTGATGCCAATGCAAGAAGACATACCAGTTTTGCAAGCGTAACCGTAACACCAGAAATTAATCAAGAAGTAGATATTGAAATCAAAGAAACCGATTTAAAAATCGATGTATACCATAGTAGTGGAGCAGGAGGACAATCGGTGAATACATCCAATTCCGCCGTTCGAATTACCCATTTACCAACCAAAATTGTGGTAACTTGCCAAAATGAACGGAGTCAAATGAAGAATAAAGAAATTGCTATGAAAATATTAAAGAGTAAACTTTATCAATTAGAAGAAGAAAAAAAGGAAAAAGAATTAAATGATATAAAAGGACAAGCAAGTAGCAACGAATTTGGATCACAAATCAGGAATTATGTTTTAGAGCCATATAAATTAATTAAAGATTTACGAAGTGGATATGAAAATAGTAATGTAGATAAAATTCTAGACGGAGATATACGAGAAATGATAAAGTCCGTCTTAAAAGCAAAGGTGAGTGGATGAGAACTTTAAAAAAATATATAAGCGTTATTTGTGGAATTTTTTTAATAGCTGTCTCTTACAATTTATTTTTCTCTGCCAATAATTTAGACACGGGAGGAGTAGGTGGCCTGGCCATCGTAGTAAACCGTTTATTTTTCGTTCCCGAAAGTTTATTTATCTTAATAGTCAATATCCTCTTATTAATCTTAAGCTTTTGGATTCTAGGAAAAGATTTAACCAAAAATACCTTAATGGGTGCCCTGTTATCTCCTGTATTTATTGAATTAACCTCCCATATTACCTCCCATATTATCATCAAAGATTTAGACATGTTGGTAATCGCAGTTTTAGGTGGAGTAATCAGCGGTGTTGGATATGGGCTATTATTCAAAAACAATTTTACATCTGGAGGAACAGATATTTTAAATCAAATTGCTGAAAAGTTATTTAAAATATCAATTGGAACATCGATGATATACATTGATGGGGCCATTGTCATGTTAGGGGGCTTAGTATTTGGGATAGAATCGATGATTTATTCAATTATAGCATTATTTTTAATTAGCATGTTAAGCAATAAATCAACATTAGGAATTAATAATAATAAAACATTTTATATTCGTACGAAAAAATATAAAGAAGTAAAAGAATATTTAATGAAAGATTTAAAATGTGATGTAACCATTTTTGATACCTATGGAAATGCTTCCAATAAAAAAAGCAAATTGATTATGTGTAGTGTAAATCAAAAAGATTACTATAAATTAAAAACCGGTTTAGAAATGATTGATCCAGAGATTTTTATTACCATTACAAATAATTATCAAGCCAAAAACCTAAATCGTATGGTTCCGGAAGGGGAATGATAATCTTTTTCTTTTTAACAAAAAAGATTATTTGTTATAATTAAAAAGAAATAATAAATAGTTTATAGAATAAATATATTGCCTTGCTATGTATCCAGAGATATCTTTCCAATAAGGAGAGTTTGCTGACAGAAAGGAATAGATATTTATGAAATTTTTAAAATTAGCGGTAATTACCTTAGCCGTTGCGGTAGTTACTGATTATGCTTTAACACAAGCCTACACAAATCAAAGTGGAGTAGGAATACTTTTGGATTTAGTAAAAAATGAGCACCAAGATACTAGTGTAAGAGAAAAAACAAATTATAGTACTCAAACATATGAAAATTTTGCAAGTTCAACTCCGTTGACAAGTCCTTGCCCAAAATGTCAGATTGCCACACGACTACATTGCGTAGATACGGGAGATACTATAGGGGCTATAATCACTGTTGCAGGAGAAACAAAAGATTTTAATATAAACACAGTCAATCAAAATCCGGGAAATTATTACTTAGAAGTTTGGAGAGAAGATTGGACATTGTTAGAAACACACCATTCCGGACAATGGATGTTTAATCGCTATTAGAAAGTCAAGCAAACTCTTCTTGAAATAAAGGTGAATATAAATATGAAATCAGAAAAAATTTCGATCGCACTCATTCTTCTTTTTTTCGTAATGATTATCGTACCGCGTTCTTATCAATTTATTCGAAATGATATCCATGTCATGCAAGGAGCAATCAAACTTCAAGAAGAGTGCAAAACACAAATAACCAATCCAGAAATTTCAGAATCTCACAGAAGAGCGTGCGAAGATACTTTAAACGAAAATATCAACGAAATATTTAACGTTTATGATATGTACCATGATACAACCATCGAAGGATTTGGAAAATATTCAATCGTAATTTGGTTATTTCTTTTAATACCGGCATTAATACCCATAAGTAGATTCCTAAAAAATGAGTGTATCAAAAATGAATGCACTAGAGATTCTTTTAAAAACATTAAAAAAAGATTATGGAAAAAGTATTATAAATATTCTTTTGTATTTCCAGCCGTAGTAATATTTTCTTTTTTAATCTGTTTCTTGTATAAAAGAACCATTCCAACACATGCAGAATATTGGAATCCAGAGACCATAAAATATCCAATGTTGTTTTTTATAACCTACTTATTAAATATATGGATTCACTGTATGCTTTACTTAAATATTGGACTCATTGTTGTTCGAAAATATCATCATTATTTTGTCAGTTTAATGTTATCATTTTTAGCAATTCTCGGTTTAGAAGTAATTTTAGAAGTAGGTTTCGGATGGATAATTGTGACGTTAATCCTTCATGCTGACTATTCCGTTATATTTAATATTATGAATATGATGACATTTAATGACACCTGTGGTTTTGCAACCTGTATGATTGTTCCAACCATTGTGATGATTTTTACAAGTATAATGGTCTACCTATGTTATCGAAATAAAGAAAAACTAATAATGGATTGTGAAAAAAATGATTAGGAGAGTTTATGAAAATTGAATTAAAAAATGTGTCAAAGAAATTTAAAGACATCACCGTTTTAAAAGATATTAATATAACCATAGAAAGTGGAAATATATACGGATTATATGGACGTAATGGTTCTGGAAAAAGTGTACTATTAAAACTAATTTGTGGGTTTTATATTCCAAATACAGGAGAAATCCTATACAATTCCGAAAATTTAAATTTAAAAAATGAATTTCCACCCAATTTAAGAGCCTTTATTGAAAGACCATCTTTTTATCCGGATTTAACAGGATATGAAAATTTAAAATTGTTAGCGGATATACAACATCAAATTGGCGAAAAAGAAATTTTAGATGCCTTAGATACGGTCAACTTAAAAGAAGAAAAAGATAAAAAGTACAGCAAATATTCTCTTGGAATGAAACAAAAATTAGGAATTGCTCAAGTAATTATGGAAAATCCAGAAGTCATGATATTTGATGAACCATTTAATGGAATAGAAGAAAACACAGTCAAAAAATTAATAGAATATTTAAAAAAAGAAGCTAAAAAAGGAAAATTGATTATCATCAGTACACATATTAAAGAGGACTTAGAAAAATTAACAACAAAAGTATTCCATGTAGATAATCAAACCATTGTCAAATGAATCAAATAAAAATATATTTTTCAAGACTAAATACTTTTTTTAATCGAAAAGAAAATCTTTTAATTTTTTTAATATTATTGATTGGTGTTAGTGTTCCTGCTTTTTCCGGTTTGATGCACAATAATTTTTATTACCGATTACAATCGATTTTGACAAGTCCAATCTTTAATGTAATGTGTTTTTGTGCTTTAGGACTCAATGTTATTTTTCTAAAAAAAGAATTAGCGAATAATGCAAATATAGTAATACGTTACCAAACCTACTCAAAGATGATTCAAAAAAATGAAAAAGATATTTGTGTATTTAGCGTATATATATGTCTTATAGCCGTGATTCTCTCCATTGCGGGAGCCATTGTGTCCTGCTTTGGCGATTATTCATTTTTTATTCAAGCATCTTACCAAATTCCCATGCTCTTTTGTATCATCGTAGCAATCATTCGCTTTATCGTTTTTCAAACCATTCTTCAGGTAATTTTGTATTTAATAAGTATCAGATTAAACGACTTCTGCGCGGCAATCGTAATCTTAATTCAATGTGTGTTAGTAGGAGTTTTACAAATTCCCAAACCAATTGAACATTTTTATAATTTGCCCCTCTTACCCTACTACTACTTCAGAAATCTTACATATACATCATTCTGGTTAGAAATACTTTGTTTTATCTTATACACAATCTTTTTAGTAGGAATATGGAAAATAATAGAATATTGGGTATCTAGAAAGAAGCAGGATTTTTCATGAAAGAACAATGGAAAATATTAAAAAGTACACTTTTCAAAAACTGGATATGGATTGCGTTATTTTTCTTCATAATTAGCATTCAAATCCTCTTTTTGATACTTAGACCGCCTGAAATGGTTACAACCGAAAATGATTTTCTAGCATTAATTGGATACCCAAATATCAATAATTATTCAATGGTAGAACGGTTAATAGCCATTTATCAAACCGGTTTATTATTTTATCTTCTGTATCAATTTTACAAAAACGAATTGTTATATGCCAAAGAAAACATCGTATTACGATATCCTCCCAAAAAGTGGATAAGAGATAAGTTATGCACATCTCTATTATTTATAATAATAGGAAAAACAATTCAAATCTTTTTGACCTATCTGTATTTTATAGATAAAATCCCTTTTCACTGGAATTATATGATAAATCCAATTATCTTAATCATGGCCATACCAATTTTGATTATCACAAGTTTGAATATTCCCCAAAAAATATATGCCAATATTTTTCTCATTTTCATATTTCTTATGATGCTAAACACATTTCAACCAATTATAATCCTGCCAATAGCCATTATTCTAATGATATATAATTGGAAAACTTTTACATTTAAAAAAGTAATATAAAGAGGAAACACCTCTTTTTTATTTGCTTTATAAGATATTTTCGGCTAGAATAAGAACCACAAAGGGCGTGATACAATGAAAGAACCAAAATTATTTTTAAATCGATTATTAAAAGAAAATGACATCGTTGTATTTGCATGCTCTGCCGGACCAGATTCCATGTATTTATTAACCCTTTTAGAAGAAATTCGTCAAAAGAAAAAAATTATATTAATATGTGCACACGTAAATCATCGAAAACGGATGGAATCAGAAGAAGAATATCAATTCCTAAAAAAATATTGTTTTGATCATAACATCATCTTTGAAGGAACCGTATTTCAAGAATATAAAAAGAATAATTTTCATGATGAAGCCCATCGTATGAGACAAGAATTTTTTGAATCCATCATCCAAAAGTATCATGCCCATTATTTTATGACGGCTCATCATGGTGATGATTTAATAGAAACCATACTAATGAAATTAAATCGTGGAGCATCGTTTTTTGCGTATCATGGTTTTTCGAAAATAGAAGAAAAAGAAAATTATACCATTGTAAGGCCCTTAATTACCGAAACAAAAGAAGACATAAAACAAGAACTAGAAAAACAAAATATTCCATACAGAGTAGATGCTAGCAATGAAGAAGATACCTATACAAGAAATCGGTTTCGTCATCATGTTTTACCTTTTTTGAAAAAAGAAAATAAAAACGTTCATCAAAAATATTTAAAATTTAGTGAAGAATTATGTCGGATAAATGAATTTCTTGTGAAATCTATGGCGAATGTCTTGACGGAATGCGTGAAGAATGATACTTTACATATTGTTGAAATGAGAGATTTAGATTCATTTCAAAAACGTTATGTAATAGAAAATTATTTACAAAAAATATATGGTGACAAAAAGAATTTATTAACGGAAAAACAAATAAATCAAATTCTAAATATATTACAACAAGACGGGAACAAAGAAATTTCATTACCGGATAAAAGAATAGGAATAAAAAGTTACCAAACATTTAAAATAGTAAAGAAGAATAAGACAGAACCTTATTACATAAAGTTAAACGAATCGGTTGATATCCCTGAATTTGGAAAAATTATTGCAAGTCAAAATCGAACTTCGAAGAGTAATAATATTATTCGATTAAATAGTAAAGAGATAGCGCTTCCACTTTATTTGCGAACAAGAAAAATAGCAGATAAAATAGAAAGCAAACATCTATGTGGCCATCAAAAAATCAAAGACATTTTTATAAATGCAAAAATCCCAAAAGAAAAAAGAGAATGGTGGCCAATTCTCGTCGATGCCAATGATCAAATTCTGTGGGTTCCATCTTTGCGAAAATCGAAATTTGATAAAGAAATTAATGAAAATTATGATATAATATATGAGTATGTTTTTAGTGAGGAGAAAAAGTATGTCACGAAAAAGTAATGCAAATACAATCAAAAATTTATTTCCCTATGTCGTTTTGATAGTAGTAATATTCATTGTATTATCTGTTTTAAATATGGGACGTAATGTAGTTAAAGAATTGACAACAGGAGAATTAATGGATTCCATTTCTGCAAAAACAGTTACAGAAATTACAATAACACCAAGTGGAGATGAACACATTTATTACATTGAAGGAAAATTAAATAATTATAAAGAAAACGAAACATTCAAAGCCAAAGTCGTGGAAGAAGAATTGGCCAATATTGTGAAATATGCCGAAGCAAATAAATTAAATGTATATGAAACCGAACCAGATCCAGGATCATTTTCTTGGATGTACATCATTGTAAATGTGGTTCCCTTATTCCTACTGGTTGGAGTTACTTACTTCTTATTTTCGAAAATGGCCAACAGCAACAAAGGAAGTATGGATTTCGGAAAAAGTCGTGCAAAATTAAGTGAAGACGGTGGTAGTGTTAAATTCACGGATGTTGCGGGATTAAAAGAAGAAAAAGAAGAAGTAAAAGAATTAATTGACTTTTTAAAAAATCCAAAACGTTTTCAAAAGTTAGGTGCTAGAATTCCAAAAGGAGTTTTATTAGTAGGCCCTCCAGGAACAGGGAAAACATTACTTGCCAAAGCCGTTGCTGGAGAAGCAAACGTTCCATTCTTTTACATTAGTGGATCAGACTTTGTAGAATTGTTTGTCGGTGTAGGAGCAAGCCGTGTTCGAGAGATGTTTAAAGATGCGAAAAGAAATGCACCATGCTTAATTTTCATTGATGAAATCGATGCCGTAGGACGTCAAAGAGGATCTGGCATTGGTGGTGGACATGATGAAAGAGAACAAACCCTGAATCAATTATTAACAGAAATGGATGGTTTTGGTGCTAATGAAGGAATTATTATTATCGCCGCAACCAACCGTCCGGATGTTCTTGACCCAGCTCTTCTTCGACCAGGAAGATTTGACCGTCAGGTGACAGTCAATTTACCAGATGCGAAAGAACGTGAAGAAATATTAAAAGTTCATGCAAGAAATAAAATTTTTGCAAAAACGGTAAATCTTAAAAATATCAGTTTACGTACACCTGGATTCAGTGGTGCAGACTTAGAGAATTTATTAAATGAAGCAGCACTGCTAGCTGTCAGAAAAAATCAAGATGCCATTACCATGAATGATATTGATGAAGCAACAGACCGTGTTTTAATGGGACCTGCCAAAACATCTCATAAAATTACAGAGAAAGAAAAACGACTTGTAAGTATTCATGAAGCAGGACACGCAGTAATAGGTATCAAATTAGAAGATGCGAACGAAGTACATAAAATTACGATTATTCCACGTGGACACGCTGGAGGATATACCATGATGCTTCCAAAAGAAGAAAGAATGTCAATTATGTCAAAAAATGAACTTTTGGCAACCATTACAGGTCTTCTAGGAGGTCGTGCAAGTGAAGAGTTATTCTTAGGAGAAATTACAACGGGAGCAAGTGATGACTTCAAACGTGCTACAAACATTGCAAGAAGTATGGTTACGGAATATGGTATGAGTGATTTAGGACCAATGCAATACGAACAAAAAGAAGAAGGAATTTTCTTAGGTAGAGATTACAATAAATCGAAAAATTACTCTGATCAAGTCGCTTTAGAAATCGATCAAGCTGCCCGAAAAATTATCGATGAATGTTATCAAAAAGCCAAAGAAATTATTAAGAAAAATAAAGATTTAATCATGCTATTAAGCGATGCTTTAATGGAAAGGGAAACACTTACGAAAGAGCAAATTGAATCTCTTGTCTTAACTGGGAAAATTGTGGACGAAGATCTATCTGCGAAAGATGATGAACCAACCATTTTAAAACTTCGTGAACTAGCCAAAGCAAAAGGTGTCAAAGGTTACACCAAAATGACAAAGGAAGAATTAAAAGAAGCGTTAGAAGAAGACAAACTATAATTCTTCTTTTTTTGCGTTTTTAATAAACAATCAAAAAAGAAAGCCCAAATTTTCAAAAGCATGAGAAGAAAATAAAAAAGGATCAAAAATATATCAAAGATGAGAAAAAACGGTCTTTTGACGCTGAAAAAAAACCATGATAAAGTGACCGTCGAGGTGATAAGATGCATTTTTATTATATCTTTATATGCTTAGATGGTATTCCGATATTAGAATTTATTTTAAATCAAAAATACTACGCTGTAAAACAGTTAGAACAAATTACTTGGGAAGAAACGAAATATATTATTCTCGATTTCAAATCCCAAAATGTTCATCAAAAACAAGTTGTCGAAAAAGGAACCATTAAACAAGGAGAACAAATGCTTACCAATCAAATGAGTTACTATCGTGTAGACATTAATAAAGCACATGTTTTATATCAAAAAGATCCGACATCATTAAAGAAATTAGAAAAACGTTTAATTACGTTTTCAGAAAAAATCTTTTTTGGAACACCAAGAGAATTTGTTACATATTTAAAAGAAAGAAAACTTGTGACAAAGCAAGAACTAGAAAAATTTGAAATTGCTCTAAAAAAGATGCAGAAAGAAGAAGAAATTTTAAAATCTTGGAACCTAGTCTCGAAAGACTAATTTTCACTATTCTTAGACGATTTTATAAAGACAAAATATGCGACATGTGATAAAATAACAATAGTGACGAAAAATGTGAAGGTGGTATTATGGCGAAAATTATTTCTTTAGTTAACCAAAAGGGTGGAGTAGGAAAAACAACAACAAGTATCAATCTTGCCGCCGCCTTAGGAAAAGAAGGAAAGAAAACGCTTTTAATCGATTTAGACCCCCAAGGCAATGCCTCTTCGGGACTAGGTTTAAATGCAAATGATTTCAAAAATGATATCTATGATGTGATTACTGGAAATTGTGATATTACAGATGCAATCATGAAGACAAAATTTAAAAATTTATCAGTGATTCCCGCAACCATCAATCTAGCCGGAGTGGATGTTGAATTTGTTAAAAAAATGCTAGAAGATAACACGTTTCGTCAAAATGAACAATTGCGAACATCTTTGGAAAGCATCAAAGAAAAATATGATTATATTATTATTGATTGTCAACCATCACTTGGCATATCGACTATGAATGCTTTAGTTGCTAGTGATTCAGTCATTATTCCGGTACAATGTGAATACTTTGCACTAGAAGGAATTACCCAACTATTAAATTCAATTATTTTAGTTCAATCCAATATGAATCCGGAATTGAGAATAGAAGGAGTCCTTTTAACAATGTTAGATGGACGGACCAACATCGGATTAGAAATCATCGAAGAAGTAAGAAAATGTTTTAAAAGTAAAGTTTTTAATACGATAATACCTAGACTAGTGCGTTTAGTAGAAGCCCCAAGTCATGGAAAACCAATTAGTGATTATGACCCAACAAGCCGCGCCACCCTTGCTTATCAAAATCTCGCAAAGGAAGTGATTAGTAGAAATGGAAACTAAAAGAAAGGCTTTAGGAAGAGGATTGGAACAACTTTTCTCAAATGAAGTAATCGACTTTGATAATTTTGAAAAGGATATTATAAAAGAGGCGAAAACCAATGATATATTGGAAATAGACTTAGATGAAATCCGTTCAAATCCATACCAACCACGTAAAGTTTTTAATGATGAAACCATTCAAGAATTAGCAGAATCAATTAAAGAAGTAGGAATTGTTCAACCAATCATTGTTAAAAAAAGTATCAAAGGTTACGAATTAATTGCTGGTGAACGTCGTACCAAAGCTGCTCGTGTTGCAGGATTAAAAACCATCCCTGCGATTGTGAAAAATTTTAATGATCAAGAAATGATGGAAATTGCCTTGATTGAAAATATTCAACGAGAAGATTTAAATCCGATTGATGAAGCAAGTGCCTATGAAAATATCATTCGTATGAGCGGAATGACCCAAGAAGAGTTTGCCAAAAAATTTGGAAAAAGCCGCAGTTATGTAACCAATATGTTAGGGTTATTAACGCTGCCAACGAATACGAAAAAATTAGTTCAAAACAAGAAACTAAGTATGGGACATGCTAGGGCTTTAAGCAAAATAGAAGACAATAGTAAAATTGACGAATTGGCAACCAAAGCAGTCGTAAATTCAATGAGCGTTCGCGATCTAGAAAAAATGATAACAGAAGAAGAATTGCCAAAGAAAAATAAAATTGTCCGCATGACAGATACAAGAAGTATCCGAAATGCGATATATGAGCGTATTATGCGCGAAAAGATTGGAACAAAAGTAAAGATTGGCCCACGGAAAATTGAAATTCCATTTGACTCTGAAAAAGATTTAGAAAGAATTTTAGATATTCTAGGAATAAAAGTTGAAGGAGAATAAAATGGAATTGTTTCAAACCATACTACAATTAATTACCAAAAAAGAAATTATCGGTCCTGTTTTAATTGTGATCTTTGGACTATTAATCATAGCCATTATCACAAATGCCACGAGAAAGTTAATTCATAAAGGAAAACGTGGATTTGAAGAAAAACGCCGAACAACAATTATTGAACTGATTAACAATATCATCAAATATTTTATTTACATCATCATGATCATTTTCATATTAAATATTTATGGAGTCGATACCCGTTCAATCATTGCAAGTTTAGGAGTAGCAGGAGTGATATTGGGATTTGCGCTTCAATCAACCGTTGAAGATTTTGTAAGTGGAATCGCAATGATTATGGATAATTATTTTGTCGTTGGAGACACCGTGATGTATAATGGCTTCACTGGAGAAGTCATCGAAATGGGATTAAAAAGCACCAAAATAAAAAAAGCAAATGGCGAAGTATATATCATTGCCAATAGAAATATTAATGCCATTATTAATTTAAGCCAACAAAAAGCCAAATTGTTTATTGAAATTCCAACAGCATATGAAGAATCACATAAAAAAGTAGAAAAAATTTTAACAAAAGTAGTCAAAGAAGCTCAAAAATTTCCAAATGTAACAGAAGAATCGGCTTATTTAGGAATTGACAGCATGCAGGATTCAGCAATACACTATTTAATTGTTATTGTTTGTAAGCAAGACACGCAATGGCAGACAAAACGTGATGTGTTAAAATTGATTAAAGAAGCTTATGAAAAAGAAAATATCAAGATACCATATCCACAGATAGAGGTGCATAATGGAACGAATTTATAATTTACAAGATCATGTCATAATGAAAAAAGGTCATCCGTGCGGTTATAATGAGTGGATAATTACAAGATTAGGTGTAGACATTAAATTAAAATGTGTACACTGCGGCCGAGAAATCATGATGGATCGTTTAGAATTTGAAAAAAAATTAAAAAAAATATTAGGTGATACAAATGAAGGCAAGTAAATTAAAAGATAAAATGACGCTTCATCCAATTATGACCCTCATTATCTTAATTGGAATAACCATGGTAATCAGTTGCATTTTATCTTTAATGGGAATTCAAGCCATACAATACAAAATTAATCCAAATTCATTAGAATACTCAACAGATTTATTAAAAGTTGAAAATGTGTTATCCTTCAGTGGATTAAAATATATTTTTAGTTCAACAGTAGCAAACTTTGTAGCATTTACACCACTAAGTAGCTTAATTATTCTTTTAATTGGTATTGGTGTAATGGAAAAAAGTGGATTTTTAAAGACCGCTTTATCTCTTTTAACTAAAAAGATGAAAAAAAATACGGTAACATTTTTAATCGTCTTCATTAGTGTGATAGGTTCATTTATGGGAGATTTATCATACGTGATTTTTATACCACTAAGTGCACTTGTTTTTTTATACGGAAAACGAAATCCATTAATTGGCATCATTGCTTCCTTTGCAGGTTTAACTTGTGGTAGTGGATTAAGTTTTTTAATTACAAGTATTGATAGTTCATTAATTTCAACGACCATCCTTGGAGCAAAAATATTAGATCCATCTTTTCGCTTTGCAACCATCAGCTTAATTTTCATCATGTTTGTAGCAATTATAACGGTATCAATTGCCATCACGGCAATCACAGAACATTACACAGTAAGCAAATTAGATAAATATGAAATCCCAGAAACGGAAATTGAAGAATTAAAAACAACAAGAAAAGAAACGAAAGGACTTTTATTTAGCGGAATTGCTGGTGTAATTTATGTCTTATTTTTCCTTTATCAAATCATTCCAAATGCTCCATTAGGAGGAAACTTATTAGATTATAGTCAAGATTTTTATATTGATAAACTCTTTAGTTATAACTCCTTTTTTAGTAACGGATTTGTTTTTGTCGTAACAATGTTTTTTGTCATACTAGGATTTTTCTATGGTATAGGTGCCAAGACAATTAAAAATAATAAAGATTTTGTAGATACCCTTGGACATTCTTTAGATGGAACAGGAAAAACGTTAGTATTAATCTTCTTTGCATCAGCCTTCATTAGCATTTTTAGATATTCCAACATTGGAAATGTCCTCGTAGCCAATTTAACAACGTTAATCATCAACTTAAAATTTACTGGAATTCCATTAATCACAATCTTATTTTTCACATCGGCACTTTCTACATTATTGGTTCCATCATCTATTTCCAAGTGGACCATTATGGCTCCTGTCATCGTTCCAACATTAATGACATCTGGAATTACACCCGAATTTGCTCAAGTCATTTTCCGCTTCGGCGAATGTATGACAATGGGCTTGACACCATTAATGGCTTACTTTGTAATTTATTTAGCCATGATTGATAAATATAATACATCAGAGAAACCAATTCCGTTGTTTAAGTCTTTAAAATATCAAATTCCATACAGTATCATCTGTGGAGGAATCTTGTTGCTAATTTTAATCGTCTGGTATATTATAGGACTACCAATTGGAATAAATGGTTCATCTATTTTATAGAAAGGATGAGAATTATGGCATTGAAAGCAGGAATTGTTGGCCTTCCCAATGTCGGAAAATCAACGTTATTTAATGCAATTACGAAAAAAAACATCTTAGCAGCAAATTATCCCTTTGCAACGATTGATCCCAATGTCGGAGTAGTTACCGTACCGGATAGTCGTCTGGAATTTTTAGAAAATCTATATTTACCAAAAAATGTCGTTCCAACAACCTTTGAATTTACAGATATTGCAGGACTTGTAAAAGGGGCATCAAAAGGAGAAGGGTTAGGCAACAAATTTTTATCACATATTCGCGAAGTAGATGCAATTGTGGAAGTTGTTCGCTGTTTTCAAGATAAAAACATTATTCATGTGGAAGGAAACGTCGATCCAATCCGTGACATTGAAATCATTAATGTCGAATTAATTCTAGCCGATTTAGAAATCATTGATAATCGCATCGAAAAAATAGCAAAAAAAGCACAAACAACAAAAGATAAAGAAGCCATCGAAGAAGTCGAAATATTAACAAGATGCAAAAAATCTTTAGAACAGAATGTTCCTCTAAGACTTCTCGATTTCACCCCAGAAGAAAAATTAATATTAAAGCCATTTAATTTTATCACCTTAAAACCACTCATCTATGCAGCCAATGTGGAAGAAGAATCTGCAGCCAATGAAAATGAATACACCAAAAAGGTGTTTGAATATGCATCCAAAGAACATACCAGTGCAATTGTCATGTCTGCCAAAATGGAAAGCGAATTAGCCGAGTTAGAAGAAAGTGAAAAAAAAGAATTTCTAAAAGAATTAGGAATTCACTATAGTGGACTAGATAAATTAATCTTTGCGACATACGACTTACTAGGATTACAAACATTTTTTACTGTTGGAAAAGACGAAGTCAAAGCATGGACTTTTAAAAAAGGAATGAATGCTAAAAAATGTGCAGGTTTAATACACAGCGATATTGAACGAGGATTCATAAAAGCAGAAATTATGAAATATACAGATTTAGAAGAATTAAAAGACGAAAAAAAAGTACAAGAATTAGGAAAGCTGTATTTAGAAGGCAAAGAATATCTAATGCAAGACGGAGATATTGCATATTTCCGATTTAATGTATAATATAAATAATAAGGAGGAAGTATGGAACAAAAATTAATACCGAAAATATTTATTTGGATGACGTTAGGATTGTTGATGACATTTTTAACGGGATATGGCGTATCCTTAAGTGAAAATATGCTCATAAGTATTTTTGAAAATAATTTTTATTTATTTTTTATCATTGCGGAAATTGTTTTGGTAATTCTATTATCTGCTAGATTAATGAAGATGAAACCGACAACAGCTAAGATTTGCTTTTTGCTTTATTCGTTCACAAGCGGCCTAACATTTTCTTCAATATTTGTAGCATATGAATTAACATCCATTATTTACATTTTTTTAATTACCGCCATTGTGTTTGCAATTTTTGCAGCGATTGGGTATTTTTCCAAAATTGATTTAACGAAGATGAGTAGTTTTCTACTAATGGGGTTATTCGCAATTATCATTTGTTCAATAATAAACATATTTGTAGCAAACTCTTCGTTTGAATCTATTGTGAGTATCATTGCTATCTTAATATTTATTGGTTTTACGGCATATGATATGCAGAAACTAGTTCGCTTGCAAGATGCGAATTTACCAGAAGAAAATTTAGCAATATATGGGGCATTAGAATTGTATTTAGACTATATTAACATTTTCTTAAATTTATTAAGCATCTTTGGATCATCAAAAGACTAAGAGGAAAACCATCTTAGTCTTTTCATATCGGAAAAAAATCTGCATAAAATGAATTAAACAAAAGGTTTACAAAGAAAATGTTTTCTGTTATAATCTAGAGCGAGTAAGAAATTACTCCTTGCTTTAAACTATGATTTAAAGCCGTATAGACCATAAGGAGGTGTAGTGATGAACAAATATGAAATCATGTTTATTGTAAAAGCTACGCAAGAGAGTGCAGATGTAAAAAAGACTGCAGATAATGCGAAAAAACTTTTAACAACGAAATCTTCAAAAGTAGTAGAAATGAAAGAACTTGGTGAAAAAAAATTAGCTTATCCAATAAAAAAAGAAATCAATGGATATTATTATGTCATGCAAGTAGAAGCTACCAAAGAAGAAATTACGGAATTTGATCGAAAAATTAAACTTGATGAAAACGTATTAAGACATTTAATCATCAAATTAGATGAGGAGTAAAAAATGAATAAAGTAATTTTAATAGGAAGACTTGCTCGAGATCCAGAAATGCGTACAACTGCAAGTGGTACAAACGTTACTCGATTTACCGTTGCCGTATCTAGACCATTTCAAGGACAAGGTGGCGACAGAGGAGCCGATTTCATCAATTGCATTGCATGGCGCCGTCAAGCAGAAAACATTGCAAAATATTGTACAAAAGGAAGTCAAGTTGCTGTCGAAGGAAGAATTCAAACCGGAAGTTATGATGGACAAGATGGGAATAAAAGATATACAACCGACATTGTTGCTGACAATGTAACATTCTTGGGATCTCGTAGTAATGTAGAAACTCCAACTACAGACAATTACGTACAAGAGATGCCTACATATCAAGATAATTATGTAGCAGATGAAAAGACTGCAAATATTACCGAAGATCCTTTTAAAGATTTTGGTGATGAAATTGCTTTATCTGATGATGATTTACCATTTTAAAGAAAGGAGATACGAACATGGCAGAATTTAGAAGAAAAAAGAAAAAGATTTGCCAAATGTGTGCTGGAAAAAGTGTCGATTATAAAGATGTGATGATTATTAATAAATATATCAACGAAAAAGGCAAGATTATGCCAAGACGTATGACAGGAGCTTGTGCAAAACATCAAAGACACATTACAGAACAAATTAAATATGCTAGATTCATGGCATTAATTCCATTTGTAAAATAAAACCTGAAAAGGTTTTTTTCTTTTGCTTAAAAGAAAATCGTGTTACAATAAAACGCGTGATAAATGGTGAAAAGGAAAAATGGCTTTTTAAAGTTAAAAAATATCCAGATTATAAAGTACTGTAATTCTCACGATGGAGAAAGTGCGGCCTTTTGGTTTTGGTATCAAAATAAACCCTATTTATTTAAAAGAGAATCAGAATATAAAGCATACAAAGAAGTGTTTTATAGTTATGTTTTAAATGCGCTTCAAATACCAAACGTAAATTATGATTTTGCTCGAGTTGAAGATGCTTCAGGTGTTATTACCGAAACTTATAATCCAAATCGTGCACCCATCATGAAAATGCGGGATTTATTAAAGAAGTATGAGGCTTTCTTATCCTCACAAATGGATTTAAGATGGCAAGAATTATATAATGTTGTGGATATAAAAAATGCAATCAATTGGTATTTTCAAAATTCAAACAAGGAAGTATTAGAAAAACTAAAAAGAGAAATCACCCAAAAATTTATAGTTCAAATTCTTTTTGGAGATAGTGATTTAAATATTCGACAAACAGAATTTATCTGTGAAAATATCATAAGACTTTCCCCGCTATACGATTTTGCCTATTATGCGGATATTGGCACCCGCATTTATGAAAACAATTATTTGCTCCAACCAAGTCGCATGTCTCAAACCATTTCACCACGGAAAACGATGGATCAATTTTTTCAAAAGGCTACCCCAGAAGAACAAGATTTATGGTGCCAATTATACATGCAAAAGAAAAATCTAACCTTAGCAAAAATATGGAAAAAAATCGCCCAAGATAAAAATTTTCAGCTCAATATGACTTACGTAACAGAAATTACAGAACAATACAAAAAAAGCGAACAATACACGGAAGATAAACTTCCGAAGGCAATAAAAAACAGGGTTTTATGAAGAGAGAAAATTTGATATAATAAAAAATACAAATGGAGGTTTTAGTGATGAAAGTAATACTACTACAAGACGTTAAAAAGCAAGGAAAAAAAGATGAAATTATCAATGTTTCAGATGGTTATGCCAATAATTACTTAATTAAAAATGGCTTAGCAGTACCAGTTACAGAAGTTGCCAAAAAAATACTCAATCAAGAACTAGAAACTCGACGGATGCAAGAAGAAGAACAAATCCAAAAATATCAAAAAATAGCTGAAGAATTGAAAACAATCGAATTAATTTTCAAAGTAAAAACAGGAAAAGAAGACAAAGTTTTTGGAAACGTTTCCTCAAAACAAATTAGTGAGGAATTAAAAAATAGGGGTTATCTGATTGATAAAAAATGCATCAAAATTGATAATGCAATTGACTCTTTAGGAACCCATCATGTAACAATACAACTACACAAAAAAGTTATATTTGAAATAAAAGTAACATTAAAGAAGTAGGTGAAATATGGCCACTAGAAAATTACCACAAAATTTAGAAGCAGAAATGAGTGTATTAGGGGTTGCATTCTTAAATGACTATGCGATGGAAAAAATCGTGGAAGAAGTAACTTCGGACATGTTTTTTAGTGAAGCCAATCGTAAAATTTTTGATGCTTTAAAAAATTTGTATCAAAAAAGTACACCCATCGATATTACAACAGTCACAAACGAACTAGACAAACAAAAAAATTTAAATGCCATTGGAGGAGTCGAATACTTAAGTGAAGTAATTGATTCCGTAGCAACCACCGCAAATTTAGATTATTACATTGAAATCGTCAAAGAAAAAGCAACGCGAAGAAGATTAATTGATACCGCAACCGATATTATTTCCAATTCGTATGAAGAAGATCGAGAAATCACCCAGTTGCTAGATAATGCTGAAAAAAATATATTAAACGTAATCAAAACCAGAAAAACAAGCGAGTTAGTTCCCATTAGCGTAGCGCTTCGTCAAGCACAAGAAAATTTGGAAATTCTGGCGAAAAACAAAAGTGCCATTACAGGATTAACGACCGGTTTTTTCGATTTAGATAAAGCGACTTCAGGATTACATGAAGGAGAATTAATCATTCTTGCAGCTAGACCAGGTATGGGAAAAACTGCTTTTGCACTAAATATTGCATGTAACGCCGCTTTTAGTACGGATAAAGCCATTGCCATTTTTAACCTAGAAATGTCTGCAGAGCAATTAGTCAACCGAATGATTAGTTCAGTTGGTCAAATCGAAGGAGACAAATTAAAAACCGGTATGTTAGGACACAATGATTGGAAACGTTACAACGAAGCCCTAAGTGAACTAGCGGAAACTAATATTTATATTGAAGATAACGCCGGAATTACCGCTCCAGAAATTCGTGCCAAATGCCGCCGTCTAGCCGCCACCGAAAAAGGATTAGGATTAGTAGTAATCGATTACTTACAGTTAGTAACAACGGGCGGAAGACCTGAATCAAGACAAGTAGAAGTATCCGAGATATCAAGATCCTTTAAAACGATGGCCATGGAATTAAAAGTACCAGTGATTGCATTAGCACAACTTTCACGTAATGCAGAACGAAGAGAATCCAATCAGCCTCGTTTAGCAGACTTGCGTGAATCAGGTTCAATCGAACAGGATGCAGACTTAGTATTATTCATTAATCGTCAAGACTATTACGAAAATAAAACTGCCGAGAATAAACAAAATATTGTTCCAACAGACTTAATCATTGCAAAGCATCGTCGTGGTGGAACAGGACTATATCAATTACTATTTGAATTAGACAAAAGTAGTTTTAAAAATTATTTAAAAACAGAAGAGGAAGGATTTTAAGGGGTTATGAACACAAAGCAAAAGATAATAACCATGACAATGACCATCATAGTCATTGCAGTTCTTGTATTAACGGGTTTCAATGCCCATTTAAAAGACCATTCAAAAGAAGTATATCGCGTATATCTTGATGGACAAAGCTTAGGGTTAATTACAGATCAAAATGAATTATTAAACATGATAAACGAGGAACAAACCGATATCAAAAATTTATATGGAGTGGACAGCGTTTATCCTCCAAATGGATTTGAAATTGTAAAATACAAAACTTATGACGAAACCATCACCACTGCCAAAGATATTTATAATCGTGTAAAAGAAAAAGGCGATTTTACAATCAAAGGATATACCGTAACGATTACGACTCCCAAAACCGAAGAAACAGAAGAGAAAAAAGAATACATTTACGTGTTAAATCAAGAGATATTTAAACAAGCCTTAGAAACATTAATCACTGTTTTTGTCGATGAAAAAGATTATAAAAATTACATTAATAATACGCAAGAAGAAATTACAACCGTAGGAACCATTATTGAACACATGTATTTTGACGAAACCATCACCATTAAAGAATCAAACATCAGCGTCAACGAAAAAATATACACCGATGCAGACGAATTAGGAAGATATTTATTATTTGGAAAAGACAAGACTTCTAACAATTATACTGTAAAAAAAGGAGATACAATCAAGAGTATAGCAGAAGATAATAAATTAAATACTCGAGAATTTCTAATTGCCAATCAACAATTTAAAAGTGAAGACAGTCTTTTAGCCATCGGACAAGAAGTATCTGTAGACTTAATCGATCCCGTCTTAACATTAATTCAAGAATTACATGTAGTGGAAGATACCGAACAGATTTATGAAAAGAAAGAAGAAGTAGATAAAAACAAACCTTCGTCTTATAGCGAAATAACACAAGCTGGCGTAACCGGTATAGTAAGAACAACCCAAGAGGTTCGAACGACGAATGGGGAAAGAAACCAAGGTGCCGTAGTGATTAGTTCTGTAACATTGCGGGAAGTAGTCGATGAAATTACAACCGTTGGTAGAAAATATACGAACAATACAGGAAATTATGTAGATAATGGAAAAGAATTTGGTTGGCCGACGAATCGTCCATATGTTATTACAACAAATTATGAATGGCGTTGGGGATCATTCCATTATGGACTCGATATTTCGGGTACAGGATTTGGTTCGCCAATTTACGCATCCAAAGCCGGAACGGTAGTAGATGTAAATAACAACTGTGCCAACATCGGATATATTGGATCGCGTTGTGGTGCAGGTTATGGAAATTATGTGATTATTCGCCATGCCAATAATGTATACACATTATATGGTCACATGACCCAAGATATGTTAGTATCAGTAGGACAAAGCGTCGGAAGAGGACAAATCATTGGTAGCATGGGAAGTAGTGGATCATCAGACGGTACGCACCTTCACTTTAGTGCATCTTATGGTCTACCAAATTCCTCTGGGTTCAGTTGGTTTAGTCCATGGAGTCTGTTCCAATGAAAATATGTGTCTTAGCAAGTGGTTCAGAAGGAAACTCTACATTCCTAGCCACGGAAAATCATAAAATATTAATTGACATTGGTAAAAATGTAAAATACATCACCGATAAACTAAAAGAAATTGAAGAAAAACCAGAAGAAATTGATACCATCATTATCAGTCATACCCATAATGACCATGTCGCTGCCCTCGAGCGCTTCGTCAAAAAATATCATCCCAAAATCTTCATGACTCAAAAAATGTTTTTCGATTTACCTAACTTAGAAAAATATGATAACATCATCATTTACGAAGATGACATTATGCTGGATAATTTAAAAATAACATCCATTCGCACATCTCACGATGTCAGTGACTCCAGAAATTTTGTCCTCGAAGAAAAAGGGGAGTCTTTAGTTTATTTAACAGATACGGGCTATTTAAATCGCAAATATTTTCAAATATTAAAAAATAAAAATTATTATTTATTTGAAAGCAATCATGATGTGGGAATGTTAATGAATGGTCCTTATCCCAAATGGCTAAAAACCAGGGTACTCGGAACAAGCGGCCATTTATCAAATAAAGATGCCAGTTTCTACTTAACGAAATTAATTGGAGATCAAACAAAAAAAATCATTTTAATGCATCTTTCCCATAAAAATAATACCGAAGAAAAAGCCTTGGAAATGATTCATCAAACATTTCAAGACTACAATATTGAATTTACAAATATCACCTGTGCCAAGCAAGATGAAATTACAAAGGTGACAAATGATTAAAATAATTTGTGTTGGAAAAATCAAAGAAAAATATTTAAATGAATTAATTGAAGACTATAAAAAAAGAATTTCCAAATATCATAAGATCGAAATCATCGAAGTAAAAGACGATGAATCCATTGAAAAAGAAAAAGAAAATCTTCTCCGTGTAATAAACCCAAAAGATTATATCATTACTCTAGAAATTCAAGGAAGATCATATAGTAGTGAAGATTTTGCGGCACACATGGAAGAATTGTTTTTACATACCAATAACCTTACATTTATCATCGGCGGATCAAACGGTCTACCAAAAGAGATAATAGCTCAGAAAAAAGAAGATATATCATTTTCGAACTTTACCTTTCCACATGGACTTTTTAGAGGAATTTTATTAGAGCAGATATATCGTTCATTTAAAATAAGAAATCATGAAACTTACCATAAGTAAGGAGGAAGTGAATGAAAAATTTTATTGGAAACGACTGGGATGAAAAACTAAGTATCATATGGGAAAGTCCGGGGTATCAAAAGTTTTGGCACATTATAGAAGAGGAATATAAAAACAAAACCATTTATCCACCAAAAGACTATATTTTTAATGCCTTAAAATTAACTCCTTACAAAGATGTCAAAGTAGTAATCGTCGGACAAGATCCTTATCATGGAGAACACGAAGCGCATGGCTTATCTTTCTCTGTACAAGAAGGAATCAAAGTGCCACCATCTTTGCAAAACATATACAAAGAACTTCAAAGTGATTTAAACATTCCCATTCGAACGAGCGGAGATTTAACCGGTTGGGCGCGTCAAGGGGTTTTGTTATTAAATGCCGTATTAACTGTAATCAAAGATACTCCCGCTTCCCATCGAAATATTGGGTGGGAAAGATTGACAGATTACATTATCAGGCTTTTAAATGAAAAAGAACAACCCGTAGTCTTTATCCTTTGGGGAAATTTTGCCAAAGCCAAAAAAGAGTTAATAACGAATCCCAAACATTATGTAATCATGAGTGCCCATCCAAGTCCCTTTTCTGCAAATTATGGCTTCTTTGGAAGCAAACCATTCTCGAAAACCAATGAATTTTTAAAGAAAAACAATATCGAACCAATCAATTGGGATTTAAACGAAACAAAAAAGACAAGATAATTTCTTGTTTTTTTATAATTTAAAATCTAAAATATCATCATCTTGCATATCCTTTTTATCAAAAAATGGCAAAATCTCAAAATGATGAATTTTGGAAATAAGATTAGATGGAAACTTCCGTATCAAAGCATTCAATTCACTAGTATACCGGTTATAATAAGCAATCGTCGCTGTCATTTTCTCATTAGTAGCTTTAATTTCAGTAATGATTTCCTTAACATCTGCATTTTTTTGTAATTCTGGATAATCATTTCGCAAATTATAAATCATTCCAATCGCTTCTTTTAATTTTCGATCCATATCAAAATTACTAATCTTTTCATTTTTTAACTGCACATATTCTTTAAAATAGTCCTTTTTTTCTTTTAAATTGGTTTTCACCAAATCACTCATTCGCACAACCAAATCATAACGAGCACGCAAAGTTTCATCAATAATTCCTTCTGCTTGTTCAATTCGTGTTTTCGCATCCTGTAAACGATTATAATAAGTCACATAGCACATAATGAATAAAGAGATGAAAAAAACAAGAATGAGAAAAATGTATAATAAATCCATAACCAACACCTTATTCTAAAATCATTGTAACATAAAAATAGAAATATGATAAGATGATAAAAGAAAATAGGTGATAAAATGCAAATCGAAACTTGCCAAGTGGGAGAACTAAGAACAAATTGTTATATTGTAACCAAAAATCAACAAACCATCATTATAGATCCGGGGGATGAATCTTCGAAAATAGTAAAACAATGTCAAGGAAAAAACGTGGTAGGAATACTCGTTACCCATCATCATTTTGATCACATCGGAGCACTAGAAACATTAGAAAACATATACCATCAAAAACATAATCAAAAGATAGAAGGCTTTCCGTATGAAATCATCACTACCCCTGGACATCAAGAAGATTGTATCAGTTTTTATTTTGCAGAAGAAAAAATTCTCTTTTCCGGAGATTTTCTCTTTTATCATACGATTGGAAGATGCGACTTACCCGGCAGTGATTTTCAAAAAATGAAAGAAAGCATCAAGAAAATCATGACGTATCCACCAGAAATAAAAATCTATCCAGGACATGGAAAACCAACAACCCTAAAAGAAGAAATTCCTTATCTAAAAGAATACATATAAAAAAACAACCCAAAAGTTGTTTTTAATCAAAAGTATCGGAATAATCCGGATTATAATCAATCGCTTCTTCAAATTCCACATAATTCAAATAAAGCATTCGGATTAAATACCAAATATTGGTCTTTAAATCGCGAATAATTAAATGATCTCTTCCTGCCTCTTCAATAATTCCCTCATAGATTTTATCTCGCCATTCATTCGAATCTGGATAAGAAACATAGGCTTTCACTTTTTTGCCTTTATTTAATCGCAGAATATTTTCAATCAAACTCTGTTCCAAAGGCATTTGCGACTGAAAACTAATGTTCCCAGGTGGTGTAATCGGAGTTGAATTCGAAGACTGGGCATTTGGAAAAGTTGGATTTTGATAAAAACTACCGTTCATCAATTTTCACCTCTGCTAAATTATATACGTTCGGTATTTTTTTATGCGATTGATTTTAAAAAAAACGTACAGTATAATAATCATAAGGATGATCGTATGGACTTTATCGATATTAAAAAAATAAAAGAACTCGTCAATCGCAAAAACTTTCTTTTACGTTTTATGTTTTTACTAAGCGGTGTAACACTACTAGCGCTTGTATATAATGTGTTTTTCTTACCCAATGATTTAGTAACGGGCGGAACAAGTGGACTCGCTATCATTATTCATAAATTAACAGGACTAAATCCACAATTATTTTTGTATTTAACAAGCATTATTTTAATCGTGATTAGTTTTATATTTCTAGGAAAAGAAGAAACAACCAATACCATTTTAGGAAGCATTTTATATCCCCTCATGGTTTCTGCAACCGTACCTCTTGCAAACTTTTTGCGCATTTATCTAGTATTTGATAGTTTTTTAGTACTTGTATTAATCACCGGTTTATTATACGGAGTAGCCAATGGCATCATATACAAAGTAGGATTTACAACGGGTGGAAGCGATATTTTAATGAAAATTGTCAATAAATACGCACAAATTCCAGAAGGAAAAAGCGTTTTATACATTAATAGCATCATAATCATCTTAGGTGGATTTACATTTGGTTTAAATAAAATGATTTATTCCATTATTATTCTTGTTTTAAATAGCGTCATCATAGATCGAATCTTAATTGGTATCTCTAGTAGTAAACTATTTTTTATTTATACCAAAGAGACAAAAGCGGTTCGCGATTTTATCATTAATGATTTTAAAAGTGGTGTCACCATGTTAGATACCAAAGGAGGATATCGTGAAGAAAGTGGCTATCTATTAATGTGTGTAGTACCCACCAACGACTATTATTACTTTAAAGAAACTGTATTAGCAATAGATCCAACTGCCTTTTTTGTAATCAATGATTGTTACGAGGTTCGCGGTGGCGTAAGTAGGGCAAATTTACCATTTAACTCCTAAGCTTTTTCTGATATAATGGATACAATACGAGGTGGTAAAATTGAAATTAATCCAAGTAAGTAATTGTTACAAAGTATATAAAAATGGAACAACTGCCATAGCGGATTTAAATGTAACCATCGATAAAGGAGAATTTGTATTCGTAATCGGATCAACCGGAAGTGGAAAATCAACATTTATTAAAATGCTTTATCGAGAAGAAAAGCCAACCAAAGGAGACGTTATTGTTGGAGGAATTAATGTTGCCAGACTAAGAAACTCCAAAGTATATAAATTACGTAGAAAATTGGGAGTTGTTTTCCAAGACTTTAAATTACTTCCAAAATTAACGGTGTATGAAAATGTAGCATTTGCATTAGAAGCCTTAGGAATGGAAGCCAAAGAAATTCGTCCAAAAGTGATGAAAGCCATTGAAAACGTTGGATTAAAAGAAAAAACGAGAAGTTTTCCAAATCAATTATCAGGAGGAGAACAACAACGTGTAGCCATCGCCCGAGCAATTGTCAACAATCCTAAATTATTGATTTGTGATGAACCAACTGGAAATCTAGATCCAGACACATCAAAAGAAATTATGAAAATATTAGAAAAGATCAATAAAGAACTTGGAACAACAATCATTATGGCAACACATGATAAAGAAATTGTCAATCGAATGAAAAAAAGAGTACTGGTCATCGAAAATGGAGTGTTAGCCGCAGATCATTTGAAAGGAAGTTATAAAGCGCATGAGAGCATTAAGAATTCTAACTAGAAGCGTCCGTGACTCCTTTAAAAGTGTAGGACGTAATTTTAGCTTAAGTATGGCCGCTATCACTTGTTCAACCATTACTTTAATTTTAGTAGCTGTTGCCATCATTTTATCTTATAACGTAAAAGAAGTAACCAAAACGTTAGAAAAAGAATTAACCATTGTAGCCTATATCAAACAAGA
>CANQAU010000004.1 GCA_947588935.1 uncultured Bacilli bacterium | reverse complement strand
GATGCCACAGAAGAAAATAAACAAGAGCTAGAAGCAGAACTAAAACGAATGAATGCCATTGAAAGTTATAAAGAAAAAGATAAAGAAGAATGGAAAGCCGACATGCAACAAGAATCAGAAACATTAAAAACAACCTTAGAATACTTAGAAAACAATCCGCTACTCGATTCTTATATCATCAAAGTCAAAGATGTATCAGATTTAAAAGCAACCACAGAACGCATTCGAAAATTTGATTTTATAGCCTCTGCAGAATACGGAGAAGGAATGGTGGAAAACATTGTCGGAGCCTTCGACATGATTAGTAAAGGAACGCTTGTCATTGTCATAGCTTTAGTACTTGTAACAGCATTTTTAATTAGCAATACCATTAAATTAACCATTTTCTCTCGAAAAAGTGAAATCGAAATCATGCGATTAGTCGGTGCCAGTAATACAGCCATCAAATTGCCATTCATTTTTGAAGGATTTATTTTAGGAATACTCGGATCAATTCTCCCAATGGTAGCAACAATCTATGGATATAATTTATTGTATGACCAACTGGATGGACACGTCTTTACCAACATTATCACCTTAGTGGAACCATTTAATTTTGTCTTCTATGTTTCCCTTATTTTACTTGCCATTGGAGCAATTGTAGGAATGTTTGGTAGTTATCGCGCAGTAAGGAAGCATTTGAAAATATGAAAGAGAATATCAAAAAAGTGTTACTCATTGGATTTTTATTTCTTTTCATCATGCCTCAAGCAAAAGCCGTGAAAGATGCTCAAACCCTAGGAGACTTAAGAAGAAATTACGAAGATCTCTTAGAACAAAAACAAAACAATGATAATAAAACAGCCGAAACCAAGGCAGAAATTCAAAGAAAAGAACAAGCAATTAAAGATGCCCAAGCCGATTTAACCGCAGCCGAAAAAGAAGAACATGAAACGCAAGAAAAAATTAACGAATCCAATGCCAAAATCGAAAAATTAACTGAAGAAGCTAAAAAAGTATTGCTATATTTGCAACAAATGCAAGGTCAAAATGCTTATGTCGAATATGTCTCTGGAGCAAGTACCATGACCGATTTAATTACGCGAATTGCGGCGGTCGAACAAGTAACAGATAGCATTCAAAGAACCATGGAAGAATTAGAAGCAGAAATAAAAAGAAATGAAGAATTAAAAATTGAACTTCAAGAAAAACAAGCAGCATTGCAAGTGCAAATTAAAAATTATCAAAACGCAGTCAGTCAATTATATTCCAACTTAGATGAATTTGATAAATTTGCTCCATCCATAAAAGAACAAGTGGATAGTGCCAAAAAAGAATATGATACCTATCTTTCCTTGTGTCGAGAAAGACTAAACCGGACAGACGATAATGTCTATCTAGCCGATTGTACCGAAGTGCCGGTAAATGGAGGATGGCTAAAGCCGCTCAATCAAGGAGTAATTACAAGTGAAGTCGGTTCTCGTTGGGGTTCTTATCATAATGGATTAGATATCGGTGGAAACCCAGAAGGAACAGAAGCCTATGCCGCTGCTGCGGGCCGTGTATCTGGACGTATTAACTATAGCAGTTGCGGAGGAAACATGGTATTTGTACAAGTAACTGTTGGAGGAGAACGCTTCACCATGTATTACTATCATCTTTTAAGAGTCAACGTAAACGTAAATGATATTGTGAACCAAAACACAATTATTGGATGGATTGGTGGAGGATCTACCGCATCGTATGATAATTGTACCTTTGGAGCCCATCTTCACTTTGGCGTTGTCAGAGGTTGGTACACCGTTGCCGTTCCACGCGCGAATACAATTGTCCCTCCAGGATTTCCAAATACAGAAGGATGGAGATTTAATTCCCGAACCGCATGGTATGGATAAAAGAACGAAATGCGTTCTTTTTTTTAAGCCATTTTTTTGATATAGTAAACATGGTGAGCAAAATGACTTTTTCCACAAGAATGAAAGAAGAAATTACAAAAATTGACATCAGCAGATTAAGTGCCCAATCTGAATTATCTGCCATCATCCGCTACGATGCGAAAATTACCAAACACAATTTTACGTTAACTTTTGAAAATGCCTCCATTGCTCGTCGTGTATACAAAGACATCAAAGAATTGTTTAATGTAAATATCAAGATAACCGTTCGAAATCAAAAACGGTTTCGAGTCAAACAAATTTATATTTTAGAAGTAAAAGAAAAAGTAGAAGAAATTTTAGAATCCTTATCGATTATTAATAATGGAAAAAAAACCGATATGAAGGAAGAATATTTAGAGGCCAAAGAAGAAAAAATCGCCTATGTACGAGGATGCTTTTTAGCAACTGGTTCCATTAATGATCCCAGTACCAGCGGATATCACTTAGAATTTGTCTTACAAACCAAAAAAGATGCTGTTTTTATCCAAAAAATTTTAAATAGTCTAAATATGGAATCCAAAGTATTAAAAAGAGCAAATCGTTACATGACATACATGAAAAGTGCAGAAATGATTAGCGATATGATAAAAGCTTTCGAAGCAATCAACTCCTTATTTTATTTTGAAGATATTCGCATCTATCGCGATCACAAAAACATGGTCAATCGACTAAATAACTGTGAACTTGCCAATCAAGAAAAGACAACCCAAACGGGAATGAAACAATTAGAGATGATTCATTATTTAAAAAAACACGAATTAATCGAATTGCTCGATGAAAAAACCAAAATTGTCTTAACATACCGTGAAAAATATCCCGAATCTTCATATGCCGAACTAGCCGAAATCATCGCCCTAGAAACAGATTACAAAATTGGCAAATCCGGTGTAAATCACCATTTAATTAAAATGCGGAACTTAATGAAAGCCCATCAAATAAAAAAACACGACTTATAAGATAACATCAAGTAAGCCGTATTTTTTTACCTCCAAAGCATCCATAAAATAATCTCGTTCCGTATCCTTTTCGATGGTTTTCATCGTTTTCTTTGTTTGATGAGCTAAAATTTGATTTAATTTTTTTCGCATCCGCAAAATCCGATCACAAGCAATTTTCATTTCCGTTGCTTGTCCATTGACACCCCCAAGAGGTTGATGAATCATCACCTCGGCATTCGAAAGCGCGCACCTCTTTCCCGTACTACCACAAGCAAGAAGAAAAGCAGCCATACTCGCAGCCATTCCCACCACAATGGTCCGTACTTCACTTTGAATATAATTCATGGTATCAAAAATAGCAAAACCAGCCGTAACACTTCCGCCGGGACTATTAATGTACAAAGAAATCTCCTCATGACTTAAAGAATCCAAATACAAAAGTTCACAAACAATTAAATTTGCTAATTCATCGGTGATTTCTCCTGTTAAAAAAACGATCCGATCTTTTAACATCCGCGAATAAAGATCATAAGCATACTCATGATTACTACTTTTCTCTAAAACCGTTGGAATAATATTCATACATTCACCCACTATTATCATATAGAAATTAAAAAAATCTATACGAGAAAAAAATAGCGAATCAAGAAGAAAAAACAAGAATCTTCATGACGCAAATCTTTTCATCTCCCAAAAACTGTGATAAAATAAAAAAGAATACGAGGGGTAGCATGACTAAGATAACATTGACATTTCCCGATCATTCGAAAGAAGAAGTCGAAAAGGGAACCACTTATTATGAAATTAGCTTACAAAAAAAGCCAAAAATAACTCCCATACTTGGAGTAAAAGTAGACAACGAAGTCTGCTCTTTAGACATGACGGCAAATCAGGATGCCAATATTGAATTTTTTGGAATTCAAGATTTAGCAGGATATAAAATGTATCAATCGGCTTTAAAATTTGTTTTTGAGGTCGCTGTCAAGGAATTATATCCTGATAGTGAAATTCATTTTTTACATAGTGTACCAAAAGGCATCTTAAGTGAAATCATAACACCCGAAAATTTTACCAATCAAGAAGTCAATAAAATTAAAGAAAAAATGGCAGAAATTGTTTCTTCCAAAGAATTATTTCAAAAATATAATGTCATCAAGAAAGATGCATATAAATATTTTGTATCCATCAAAGAATATGAGAAAGCCAAAAACATTCAAAATATCAGTAATGAAGTCATTACGTTATATAAAATGCGCAATAAAATAAATTATTATTATAATGATCTTCCGTATGATACCGGCGCTATAACCAAATACGATTTGATATATATTGGAAAAAATCGAATCATTCTCGTTTGTCCAAGCATCACAACCGGAGAAATTCCCGACTATGTTCATTATGACAACATTATCGAAAATTTTCTAGAAAGTAAAAAATGGCTCCGTCAAATGAAAGTGCCTTATGTATCAGATATGAATGACTTAGTCAGCAATAGTAAAATAAAAGATTTTATCGATGCCAATGAACTCGTATTTAATGAATCCATTTTAAAGGTAGCAAATGAAATTGTCTTAAGAAGAGATGTCAAAGTAGTTCTCATTGCTGGACCATCATCTTCTGGAAAAACAACGACGACCAAAAGATTAAAAACTTATTTACGAAGTAAAGGATTTGAACCGGTTTCTCTTTCCACCGACGACTTTTTTGTTGATCGAAGTGAAACACCAAAAAATGAAAAAGGAGAATATGACTACGAATGTTTGCAAGCAATTGATTTAGAATTGTTTAATAAAACTCTCATTAGTCTATTAAAAGGAGAAAAAGTCGACATTCCAGAATTTAATTTTGTTTCAGGAAAAAAAGAATATAACCATCATGAAGTAAAACTTGAAAAAAATAGCATTTTGCTAATCGAAGGATTACATTGTTTAAATGACGATTTAGTTCCCTACATCAAAGATGAAAATAAATATAAAATCTATTTAAGTCCGTTTATTCCATTAAATATTGACCGTCACAATTACATTTCAACCCTCGACATGCGTTTATTAAGAAGAATTATTCGAGATAATCGTACGCGAGGCAAGACCGTAGATACCACCATTAAAGAATGGCAAATTGTCAGAGCAGGCGAAGAAAAATACATTTTCCCTTATGTTCATCAAGCAGATATCATTATTAATACTGCCTTGTCTTATGAATTAGGAGTCATTAAAATTTATGCAGAACCCCTTCTATATTCGGTGAACATTACCTCTCCGTATTACGATGAAGCAAGAAGACTTTTAAACTCATTAAAGGCTTTCTTCCCAATTAGTAGTGAATACGTCAGTGAAGAATCCATATTAAGAGAATTTATTGGATAAAGTGCATAACCAAAAACTTATCCACAATTAGAAAGGAAAAATATGATAAAAGTAGCAATTAATGGTTTTGGAAGAATTGGAAGACTTGCCTTCCGAGAAATGATTACAGGAGTCGACTTTGATATTGTCGCGATTAACGATTTAACCAGTGCGGAAGAACTAGCTTATTTATTGAAATATGACACAAATCATCGAAGTTTCCATGAGGATTTAATCACGTATGAAGGAAACAACTTAGTTATCAACCATGTCAAAAAAATACCGGTTTTTGAAGAAAAGGATCCTGAAAACCTTCCATGGGCAAGTTTAAACGTCGATTTGGTATTAGAATGCAGTGGTCATTTTACCGATGAAGAAGGCGCTAGGAAACATATTAAAGCGGGGGCAAAAAAAGTATTGATATCTGCTCCTGGCAAAGGAAATATGAAAACCATTGTGTACAATGTAAATGACCAAATCCTTGATCACACCGAAGAAATTGTTTCGGCAGCAAGTTGTACAACAAATTGTTTAGCACCAGTATTAAAAGTGATTGAAGAGGAAATAGGTATCGAAAAAGGATTTATGAGTACCGTCCATGCTTATACCAATGATCAAGCAACACTCGATATAGCTCATAAAAAAGGATATAAAACACGAAGAGGAAGAGCTTGTGCGATGAATATTGTACCATCGACCACTGGAGCTGCCAAAGCCATCGGAGAAGTAATCCCATCTTTAAAAGGAAAATTGGATGGAATTGCTTATCGCGTCCCAGTCAGTGATGGATCCATGATTGATGTAACACTTGAACTAAAGAAAAATACCTCCATTGAAGAAATCAATCATTTATTAAAATCTCATCAAAATGAAACTCTCGTCGTTACAGAAGATCCAATCGTATCCAGTGATATTTTAGGACACCCCGTTGGTGCTACAGTAGATGCATTACTGACAAACATCATTGAAGTGAGTGGACGACAACTTGTAAAAATCGTCGCTTGGTATGACAACGAACTTGGATACACCGTTCAAATGCTACGAACCGCTAAAAGAATGTTTTTCTAAACATTCTTTTTCTGTCAAGAAACCGGGAATTCTTTGCTAAATGAAAAGAGATTGGTTATAATAAAATGGAGATGATAATATGAAACAAACCCTACAAAATACAGATGTAAAAAATAAAAAAGTAATCGTTCGAGTCGATTATAATGTTCCCATGAAAAATGGTCAAATCCTAGACGATCATAAAATAAAAGAGACGTTAGAAACCATAAATTATTTAATAGAAGAAAACTGCAAAATAATTCTATTAAGTCATTTTGGAAAAGTAAAAACAGAGCTAGATAAATCAAAGTATTCATTAGAACCTGTTGCCAAACATTTAAAAACCCTTTTAAATACTGAAGTATATTTTAGTAAAGAAAATTTTAGCCCAGATTTAAAAGAAAGAATAGATAATCTTCAACCAAAAGAAATACTCATGCTAGAAAATACTAGATTTTTAGATGTACCAAATCGTTTAGAAAGTGATTGTGACACACAAGTTGCTATGTTTTGGGCAAGTTTAGCAGACATTTTTGTATTCGATGCATTTGCCTCTGCGCACCGTCGTCATGCTTCTACCTATGGTATAGCCAAATATTTACCGAGTTGTATTGGTTTTCTTGTTCAAAAAGAATTATATAGTTTAGATAAACTTGTGATGAATCCAACGCATCCTTTTGTTGTCGTGATGGGCGGAGCCAAAATAGAAGATAAAATCGCTTTGATGGAAAATTTAATTACCAAATGTGACTATTTATTATGTGCTGGAGGAATCGCCAATACATGTTTAAAAGCCCTTCATTTTAATATTGGGGAAAGTTTAGCAACCAATGACATGAAAACCATCGAAAGAATTCAAAAATTGATGTTAGAAAACAAAGAAAAATTTGTTTTGCCACTCGATGCCATTGTTGGAAATACTTACGACGAATCCTACGTAAAATATAAATTAATTAATAAAATAGATTCCGATGATGTCATCAAAGATGTTGGTGTAAAAACACTAGAAAAATATGAAACCACAATAAAAAAAGCACAAACCATATTTTTAAATGGAACGCTAGGACAATACGAAAACGAAAAATTTGCCAATGGCACCAAAGAATTTTTTCGAATGCTTTCTGCTAGCAATGCCATTGTTGTTGTCGGTGGTGGAGATTCAGCAAGTGCTGTGAAAAACCTAGGATATGAAGATAAATTTACTTATATTTCAAGTGGTGGAGGGGCAACGCTAGAATATCTAGGAACAGGCAATTTAATCGCCCTAGAGAATATCAGCGAGGAGAGTGAACCAATTGAAACTCTTGATTTGTAATTGGAAAGAAAATAAAACCTTAAAAGAAGCACTAGCGTACAAACAAAAAATCGAAAGTGCTTCTTTTCATATGAAACTCGTAATTTGTCCATCCTATCCATTATTACCCGTCATGCATTCCAAAAAATATGCCATTGGTGCACAAGATGTTAGTAGATATGAAAAAGGAAACTTTACGGGAGAAGTCAGTGCCGAAACCTTAAAAAGTATTGATGTCAAATATGTCATCATTGGTCATTTTGAAAGAGAATTATATTTTTTAGAAAACAACCAAGTCATTCAAGAAAAAATACAAAATGCCCTAAAAGCCAATTTAAAAGTAATTTTGCCGATTGGAGAAAATAAAATGGAATATCAACTAGGAAAAACAAAACAAGTACTAGAAGAAAAATTAGAAAGCCTGTTGTTAAACATCCCAAAAGAATATCAAAAAAACATTGCCATTGCCTACGAACCAGCATGGCGAGTAGGAAAAGAGACAAAAATCAACAAAAAAGAAATTATGGACACCATTCTTTTTATCAAAAAATGGCTTTACGATCACGAATACCCCAACAATCCCGTTTTATTTGGGGGAGGATTAACAACCGAAAACGTCAAAAGTTTATCAGAAGTAGATGGTTTTCTGCTCGGAACAATGTCGCAAAATGTCGAAAAAGTGCTCGAAATCATGCAATTTTGTTAGAAATCGACATACTTTTACAAAACTTGACGGAAGTTGTCAAAAAAATTCCTAGTATTTTGACTACAGCTTTTATATAATGAATTTGCGTGCAGTAAATATAATGTATAGAGGGGAATCCTTAATGCAAAAGAGCATAAAAATACTTATGGTAGATGACAATGAATCATTAGTGAGTAAAGTGAAGGAGTATTTCCAAGGACACGCAGTAATTCGTCTGGAATATGTAGCCAATGATGGCATAACGGCTATGAATATAATTAAAGAATGCCAACAAGATTTTGATTTAATCTTAATGGACGTATTATTACCAGAAAAAGATGGAATTGAAATTCTATCCGAAATGCAAAAATTAGGTATTGAAAAGAAAGTAATTATTGTATCTGGTTATAAGAAAGAATATACAGTAAAAATGGCAAGTAAATATAATGTCGATTACTATATGTTAAAACCATTTAGCCTAGAATCATTAGAAAAAAGAATCATGGAAGTCGTAACGGGAGAAATCCCAGAAAGCGAAAAAGATGATATTGAGACGCAAAACGTTCAAATGGCAATTAGTAAACTGTTACATTCTCTTGGGGTGCCAAGTCATATCAAAGGATATCAATACATTCGAGAAAGTATTTACATGATGTACACATCAAAAGAAATGTTAGGTGGAATTACCAAAGAAATTTATCCAGAAATTGCCATTCGGTTCGATACAACCGCTTCAAGAGTCGAACGAGCAATTCGCCATGCCATTGAAGTAAGTTGGTCTAGAGGAGATTATGAACTTATGGAGGAAATTTTTGGACACAGCGTTGATTACGATCGAGCAAAACCAACAAACTCTGAATTCATAGCCACCCTTGCCGATCGCTTAAAACTAGATCAAAGCTTAGTATTATCATAAGAAGGAGGATTCCTTCTTTTTTTAACAAGAATTTGATTTTGTGTTAAAATGAAGTTGGTGAAAAACATGAAAAAGATGTTGACAATAATCTTAGACGGATTTGGATATAGAGAAGAAGAACATGGAAATGCCATTAAATTGGCCAATCCAGAAAACATAATCAATTTATGGAAAAAATATCCTCATAGTTTGTTATATGCCTCTGAAGAATACGTTGGTCTAGAAAAAGGACAATTTGGAAACAGCGAAGTTGGTCACCTAACCATTGGTGCAGGAAGAAAAATCAAACAGCCCATTGAAAAGATGAAAGACTTTATTAAAGAAGAAATGGAAGACAATGAAATCTATCAGCAAATGATCAAAACCTGCGTAGAAGAAAAGAAAAGAGTCCATATAATGGGCCTTTGCAGTAATGGAAAAGTTCATTCGGATATTACCCAAATTATAGAAACGTATTATCATTTAATAAACGATGGAGTTAAAGAAATTTATTTTCACATAATTACAGACGGAAGAGATACAAAACCAACCGTTTCCTATGAATTTATTCATCGAATTGAAAAAGAAATTGAAAAAACCCATATTGGTAAAATTGCCACGATTTGTGGAAGGTATTATGCCATGGATCGTGATCATAAATGGGATAGAACGAAAAAATATTATGACTTAATAACCAGAGGAATCGGAATTTCGACCATTAATGTTCAAAATACAATCGAAGCATTATATAACCGAAAAATAACAGATGAATTTCTAGAACCCATTTTAGTAAGTCCAACAGGAGTCATTCGCTCCAATGATATTCTTTTATGGATGAACTTCCGTACAGACCGTGCTAGACAAATTCTTCAAACACTGACGGATTCAAATTTCAATGAATTTCCAACTTATGGCATTTATCCAAAGGTGTATACGTTTGTTCCGATTGATAAAAGCATCAAAGCCGACCATTTTTTGCCGGATATTTATGTTGAAAATCCATTAGGAATCTATTTATCAAATTTAGGTCTCACACAAGCAAGAATTGCAGAGACTGAAAAATATGCACATGTCACTTTCTTTTTTGATGGAGAATATAACGGTCATATTGAAGGATCCACAAAATATTTAATTCCATCTCCCCAAGTTGCAACGTATGATATGAAACCAGAAATGAGTGCCATAGATATCACGAAAAAAGTCATTGATTGCATGGAAAAAGATATTGATTTTATTTTAGTGAATTATGCAAATCCAGATATGGTAGGACATACTGGAAATTTAGATGCAACGATAAAAGCAATTATGACCGTGGATTTATGTCTTGGCAAATTAATTGAAAAAGCCGAAGAAAATTTCTATAAAGTCGTCATTCTAGCCGATCATGGAAATGCCGATACCATGTTAAATGAAAAAAATGAACCAGTAACCACCCATTCCCTTGCCAAAGTTCCCTTTTTAATAATTGATGACAAAATAAAATTAAAGCCAGAAGGCGATTTAACCATGGTTGCACCAACGATATTAGAATACATGGATATTGCAATTCCAAAAGAAATGAAAGAAACCGAAAGTTTACTAATAAAATAGTTTCGGTTTTTTTACTTGAACCTGCATAAATGCATAGAATATGGTATAGTTATAGTAATAAAAGCAAAAAAGGTGATGAAATGTACCAATATCAAAATTGCCAAATAAATATAGTGGAATATGGAATCAAAAAGAAAGAAACGATTGTTTTCTTACATGGCTGGGGACAAAACATTGAAATGATGGAACCTTTAGCCAAACCATTTCAAAACGACTATCATGTCATCATTTTTGATTTACCAGGTTTTGGAAAAAGTGAAGAACCACCTCATGCTTGGACATTACAAGAATATGTAGAAATGATCCATGCATATTTAGAAGAAAAAAAGATTGAAAAACCAAACTTAGTTGGTCATTCCTTTGGAGGAAAAATTAGTCTGTTATATGCATCGATGTATCCGACGAAAAATTTAGTACTCTTAGCAAGTCCATACAAAGTTCGAAGAAAAAAGCCATCATTATCCGTAAGAATTTTAAAGCAAACCAAAAAGTTGCCAGGTTTGAAAAAAGTAAGTGAATACTTAAAAAGCAAAATGGGATCGACGGACTATAAAAATGCTACGCCCATCATGCGGGATGTTTTAGTCAAACACGTCAATACCGATTTAACACAGGATGCTAAAAAAATAACCTGTCCAACGATTATGATTTGGGGTACAGACGATCAAGCAGTACCTTTATCAGATGCTTATGAACTCGAAAAAATCATCCAAAATAGCGCTGTAATTGTCTACGAAAAGAAAACGCACTATGCCTATTTAGAAAATTTAAATCAAACCGTCAGAATTATCAAATCTTTAATTAGTAAGGAGTAGTACATGAAAATCCTTTTTTTAATCACTCTAGTAGTGTATATCTATTATATTAATCAAATTAGTTTTCAAAATCTTCATATGTTGCAGCAAAATCGTTATAACCGTGGACGAAGATATAGCAAATGGATTCGAACCCATTTCCAAGAACTATTTGGAAATACTTCCTTATTATACGTAATCTTTTTGCTATTCTCTTGGAATCAAGAATGGAATAAGTTCGCGCCGATAATCTTTTTGTTCATGCTTGGATATTTACAAGTAGTACAAATTGCCAAACGAAAAAAAGAAGTCACCAAAATTCCCCTAAAAAAGACGGCGCGTATAAAAAGATTAATACTCACCAATAACATAGTTCATATCATCATATGTCTTGCCCTATGGATGAGTTATCATCCAGAATTATTAAGTGTAGATTACTTATTACTCGGATGGCTTGCATCAGTAAACCCATTTGTCATTTTAATCGTTAACTTTTTAAATAAACCCATCGAGCAACTCATCAACATCTATTTTAAGAAAAAAGCCATTCAAAAACTAGAAACCATGTCAGAAACCGAAGTAATCGCAATTACAGGAAGTTATGGAAAAACAAGTACCAAAAATATTGTATATGAAATTTTAAGTTGTAAATTTAATGTGTTTAAGACACCAGAAAATTACAATACACCGTATGGATTAATGATTACAATAAATCAATACCTAGATAAATACAATGATTATTTTATTGCAGAAATGGGTGCTTGTAAAAAAGGAGAAATCAAAGAACTCTGCGATTTTGTCAAACCAAAATATGGAATTTTAACCACCATTGGCCTAGCACATTTAGAAACATTCGGATCAGAGAAAAATATTGAAGATACCAAATTTGAATTGATAGAATCTCTTCCCAAAGACGGAATGGCCATATTAAATGCAGATGACGAAAAACAATTGCATCACCATCTTCAAAATCAAACCAATCTTTATTGGATTGGCATAAAAAACAAAAATGCGGACTGCTATGCGAAAAACATCAAATTAACCAAGAATGGAACAACCTTCGAAGTATTCCTAAAAAAGGAGAAAAAAAGTTATCCGTTCCAAACCCAATTACTAGGTGCCAATAATATCTATAACTTATTAGCAGGAATTTTATTAGGGTATCAACTAGGAATATCCATCGAAGAACTACAAAAAGCAGTGCTGAGAATCAAACCCGTTGAACATCGCCTTTCTTTATCAAAATATTATGATATAATGCTCATTGATGATGCTTATAATTCCAATCCAAAAGGAGCCAAATGTGCCCTAGAAGTATTAAAAATGATGCCAGGTCACCACATTGTAATTACACCAGGAATGATTGAAATGGGCCTTCAAGAAGAAAAAGCAAATTATGAATTTGGACAATATATGGCCTCATGTACAGACGAAGTAATTTTAATTGGAAAAGAGAAAACCAAGCCAATTTATGAAGGATTACTACAGCAAAAATTTCCAAAAGAAAATATCTATATTCTAAATAATGTCATGGAAGCCTTTCCCTTAGCAAGAAAATTAAAAAAGAAAGAAACTTATGTATTAATCGAAAATGATTTACCAGATACATTTAATGAAAAATAAGGAGTGAAAATATGTTAAAAATTGGAGTAATTTATGGAGGACAATCCGTGGAACATGAAGTGAGTATTATCACCGCAGTTCAAGCCATGAGTTACATGGATCAGGAAAAATATGAAATCATACCCATTTATATAGATAAAAAGAAAAATTGGTATACCGGTCCTTCTTTAAAAGAAATGGGTGTCTATAAAAATTTAGATCAAATCCCCAATTATGCCCAACAAGTTATCTTAACGAAAAAAAATAATGAATTTATTCTACAAAAGAAAAATGGCTTGATAAAACCAGTGATTACAACCATTGACGTTGCGTTTCCAATTGTTCATGGAAAAGGCGTGGAAGATGGTTCGCTAGCTGGCTATTTAGAAACAATCGGAATACCTTACGTCGGACCTTCGATTTTAGGAGCAGCCATTGGTCAAGATAAAGTCGTTCAAAAACAAGTATTGCAAAGTGCTGGAGTTTCGGTAGTCGACTTTATTTGGTTTTATGATTTTGAATATCTACAAGAAGAAAAAAGAATTTTCAAAGAAATCAAACAATTGGGATATCCCGTCATTATCAAACCGGCGAGATTGGGAAGTAGTGTAGGAATTACCGTTGCCAAAAACGAAGAACAAGCCATCTCTTCGATCGAGGAAGCCATTTCTTATGACAGTAAAATTATCGTTGAAAAAATGGTTCCAAACTTAATGGAAGTGGATTGTGCCGTACTAGGATCTCCTGAGAAAATGGAATGCTCTTTCATCGGCGAAATGATGACGGAACACGATTTTCTCACCTTTGAAGATAAGTATTTAACGAGCGGTGGCAAAAAAAGCGGGAAAAAAGTATCCGGAGAAATTTCAACGGGAGGATTTCAAATTCCAGCAAAACTAGAAAAAGAATTAGAAAACCAGATTTATGAAGAAGCAAAAAAAGCTTTCAAAGCCTTAGAATTATCCGGCGTAACGAGATTTGATTTTTTAATCGATAAAAAACAAAAGAAAGTATACATTAATGAACCAAATACCATTCCTGGTTGTTTAGCCTTCTTTTTCTATACACCAAAAGGAAAAGATTATAAAACGCTACTCAGTGAATTGATTGATGGTGCCATTGCAAAATATAAAAAAGAACAGAAGAAAATCACAAGTTTTACCTCCAATGTATTAAGCACCTATGATGGAAAGAAAACCAAAATGAGATAGTAATAAAACTCGTTTCCATATTATTTTTGAAACGAGTTTTTTGCAGTAAAAAATTACGATTTCTCGTAATTTAATTGATTCCAACTGGAACTTTTTGTTCTTCAAAGAATTTATCAATTGGCACCCCTAAAACTTGGCTAATATTCCATAATACTGGGACACTAACTCCTTGCAATCGTTCTGCTTCAATGGCACCAATTAAACCAGTAGATACTCCGATAATCTCTGCTAACTTTGCCTGAGAAATCATCTCTTTTGGATGATTTAAATTATAAAGTTGGCGATAATATCGGACATTTGAACCAACTACTTTGAAGATTTCTTTTTTTTCCGTATCTAAATATAATTTCATTGTTTTCCCTCACTGTTTTTATTTTCTCATAAGTTCACAGAATGTAAATTTATCAGAATTAAGAAAATTATACTTATAATAAAAAATACTAACTATTAAGCCGGCTGAAAAAGAGAATTGCTACCAAAAAATGATTACAATTTAGAAATTAACAAGAATTTTAAGAAAATGAGACATATAAAGAGAAATTTAAAAAGAAAAGCAAATATTCAAAAAGAAAAATGTTTGGTATAATAATCATAGGTGAAGAAAATGAGATTAGAAGGAAAAATAGCTGTTATAACCGGTGGAGCGATGGGAAATGGCTTAGGAATCACAAAAGTTTTTTTACAAAATGGAGCAGACGTCATTATCCTCGATTATGCAGACACTTTGCAAGATACCATTAAAGAACTAAAAAAAGAGTATCCAAAAGTGACAGGATATCAAGTAGATATTCGGCAAAAAGAACAAGTAAATCAAATTGCAAAAGATATTCAAAAAAACAAGGGACATATTGATATTTTAGTCAATAATGCCGGAGTAGCAAAGTTATCAACTTTTTTAGAAATGTCAGATGAAATAAGAGATTATCATTTTGATATTAACATCAAAGGAACATGGAATGTAACGAAAGCCTTTTTACCATTAATGCTTGAAAATCATTATGGCCGAATTATTAATTTATCGAGTGTGACAGGACCAATGGTAGCAGATCCAGGGGAAGTAGCATATGCCACAACCAAAGCGGCTCTTGTAGGATTTACCAAAGCCCTAGCTAGAGAAGTAGTAGAACATCAAATTACCGTTAATGCCATTATGCCTGGATATATCATGACGCCAATGGTAGAAAAAATCGCAAAAGAAACAGATGAAGAAAATCCGGAAAATGTCATAAAAGGAATCGCAAGCGGCATTCCGATGAACCGCTTAGGAACCATTGAAGAATTAGGATACCTTGCTCTTTTCTTAGCAAGCGATGAATCTTCTTATATTACAGGTCAAGGATTTGTCATTGATGGAGGATCCACACTTCCTGAAACAAAATCCGTTGGAGTATAGACGAAATTTTTTCGTCTTTTTTCTTGCACAAAGAAGAAAAGAAAAAAGTCCGAAAATACGCAAAATTTGTACTTGATTTTCATAGAATATACTGCTATAATCGACTATGTATGACGGCAAAGATGTGCGAGGTTGCTGATACGCTAGGCAAAGTTGTTAAAACTTTTCTTACATCAGGGAATTCGTTACGGAGCCAGTCTATACTAGATATAGGCGAAAGGAGGACATGAAAATGTCAAAGAACAGAGTGCGTATTAATCTAAAAGCTTTCGATAACAAAACGTTAGATTTAGCTGCAGGAAAAATCGTTGACACTGTAAAGAGATTAGGAGGAACTGTTTCAGGACCTGTACCTCTTCCAACAGAAATTGAAAGAGTGACCGTGCTTCGAGCAGTACACAAATACAAAGATTCTCGGGAACAATTTGAAAGTCGTACCCATAAGAGATTAATTGATATTATTGCTCCTAGCAAAGAAGTGGTTGATGCTTTAACTCACTTAGACTTACCAAGTGGAGTAGACATTGACATCAAATTATAAAAAATAAAGAAAGGAATTAAAAATGAAAAAAGGAATCTTAGGACGCAAAGTTGGAATGACTCAAGTCTTTTCAAAAGACGGAAAATTAATTCCCGTTACGGTGATTAGCGTTGAACCAAATGTCGTAATGCAAGTAAAAACAGTAGAAAAAGACGGTTATAATGCAATTCAACTTGGCGTAGTAGACAAAAGCGAAAAAAATGCAAGTCGTGCAAGTATTGGACACGCTAAAAAAGCTAATACAACACCTAAGCGCTTCTTAAAAGAAATCAAAGACATGGAAGGGTCTTATGCGCTTGGAGATAAAATTGGCGCAGATATTTTTGAAGTTGGCGAAATCGTCGATGTAACCGGAACTTCAAAAGGAAAGGGTTTTGCCGGTTCAATCAAACGTCATAATCAATCACGTGGACCAATGGCTCATGGATCTCATTATCATAGAGGACCTGGTTCATTAGGAACAATGCTTCCAAAAAGAGTATTAAAAGGACATCGCCTTCCAGGACATATGGGATGCGATACCATTACAATCCAAAATCTAGAAATTATAGAAGCCAACGCAAATGAAAATTACATTTTAGTAAGTGGAAATGTTCCTGGAGCAAAAAATTCATTTGTTTTAATTAGATCGGCTGTCAAAAATAGCCGTAAGAAAGATCCGAAAGAAATTATTTCTTATGTAGAAGAAACAGTAGTGGATGAAGTAGTAGAAGAACCTACAGTGGTAGAAGAATCTACGGAAGTTACTGAATCAGAACCACAAGAAAAAACAGTTGCTGAAAATGAAGAAAACGCAACTGAGGATCAAAATTAGAATCACGAATAGGAGGATAAAACAATGGCAAAAATTGAACTTAAAAATTTAAAAAATGAAAAAGTTAAAGATCTAAGCATTAGTGATTCTATTTGGAAAATTGAAACGAATGACGATGCTTTAAAGAAAATGATTCGTTTACAACTTGCAGCAACTCGTCAAGGAACTGCAAAGACAAAAACGAGAAGTGAAGTTTCTGGGGGCGGAAGAAAGCCTTGGAAACAAAAAGAAACTGGACGTGCAAGACAAGGATCTACACGTGCTACACAGTGGCGTGGAGGTGGAATTGCTGGAGGAGTTAACCCTCGAGATTACACTTTCAAAATTAATAAAAAAGAACGCGTACTAGCACTAAAGAGTGCTTTAACTGAAAAATTAGCAACCAAATCATTAGTTGTGTTTGATTCATTGGAATTACCAAGTTTAAAAACCAAAGAATTCAAAAAAATGCTTGCAGAAAATAAATTAGAAGGAAAAATTCTATTTGTAACTGCTAGTGATAATGAAAACTTATATATGGCTTCTCGTAACCTTGGTTACACATATGTACTATATATTGATGATATCAACGTTTTGGATGTTGTAAATGCAGATATGGTAGTAATGGATGAAGCTGCTCTAAATAAATTAGAGGAGGTACTAAAAAATGCATAATCCAGATATGATTTTAGGACCAGTTATTACAGAAAAGAGTATGGCTGGAAGCCAAAAAGGAATTTATACTTTCAAAGTAGCAAAAAATGCTACCAAAAGTGAAATTAAAAGCGAAATTGAAAATCACTTTGGCGTAAAAGTAAAAGACGTAAGAACTTTAAATACCAAAGCAAAAGATCGCCGTGTAGGAAAATACACAGGAAAAACCAAAACCTATAAGAAAGCTATCGTAACCTTATGTGAAGGTTCAACGATTGAACTATAAAGGAGGAGTAAGAAATGGCAATCAAAAAATATAAACCAACGACCAATGGACGTCGAGGAATGTCTACATTAACAAATGAAGAATTAACCAAAACTGCTCCTACAAAAAAATTATTAAAAAAAGCTACCAAAACCGGTGGACGTAACAATCAAGGAAAACTTACAGTTCGTCATATTGGTGGCGGAGCAAAAAGAAAATATCGCGTAATTGATTTTAAAAGAGATAAAGTGGGTATTACCGGTCGTGTAGCATCTATTGAATACGATCCAAACCGCAATGCCAATATTGCACTTATCAATTACAAAGATGGTGAAAAAAGATATATTATTGCTCCAAAAGATTTAAAAGTGGGAGCAATCATCGAAAATGGTGCAGAAGCAGATATCAAAGTTGGTAATGCTCTACCTCTTGCAAACATTCCAGTAGGTACTGTAATTCATTGCATTGAATTAAAACCTGGAAAAGGTGCTCAGATTTGCCGCTCTGCTGGTGCATCTGCACAAATTCTTGGACGCGAAGATAAATACGTTTTAGTAAGACTTCAATCTGGAGAAACAAGAAAAATATTAGGTACTTGTATAGCAACCATTGGAGTAGTCGGCAATGAAGATTTTGAATTAGTAAATATCGGAAAAGCCGGACGTACAAGACATATGGGTATCAGACCAACAAACCGTGGTTCTGTAATGAATCCAAACGATCACCCACATGGTGGTGGAGAAGGACGTACTCCAGTAGGACGTAAGAGCCCAATGACTCCTTGGGGTAAACCTGCACTTGGTTATAAAACAAGAAAAAATAAGAAAGCTTCTGACAAACTAATTGTTAGTAGAAGAAAGAAATAGGAGGGTTTAGAACATGGCTAGAAGTTTAAAAAAGGGACCATACGTATTTGATAGATTATTAACAAAGGTTCAAGAATTAAACAAAAATAATAAAAAAGAAGTGATTAAGACTTGGTCACGTCGTTCTACCATTTATCCTGATTTTGTAGGACATACCTTTGCTGTACATAACGGAAAAGAATTTATTCCCGTTTATGTCACAGAAGAAATGGTTGGACATAAATTAGGAGAATTTGCGATGACTCGTAAATTTGGCGGACACGCAGGTCAAAAGTAGGAGGTAAACTATGAAAACATATGCAATGCACAAAAGTGCGATGATAGCTCCAAGAAAAGCAAGAATGACGCTTGACCTAATTCGTGGCAAAGATGTTAAAACCGCTGAAGCTATCTTAGATACAACAAATACAAAAGCAAGTCGTTTAATCAAAAAAGTTTTAAAAAGCGCTATTGCCAATGCAGTAAATAACAATGGTGCCAAAGAAGAAGAGTTATATATCTCAACCTGTTTTATTAATCCAGGTCCTATTTATAAAAGAATTAAATTTGCAAGTCGTGGAAACGTAGACAGAAGAGATAAAAGAACAAGCCACATTTATGTTGAAGTAAGTGATGGCAAACAAGAAGGAGGCAATAAATAATGGGACAAAAAGTTAATCCAGTGGGATACCGTCTAGGAATCAATAAAGATTGGAATTCCAAATGGTATGCCAATAAAAAAGAATTTGGATCTAAATTAATTCAAGATATCAAAATCCGGGAATATTTAGATAAAAATTTAAAAGATGCTGGAATTGCCTCAGTAGTTATTGAAAGAAAAAAAGATCGTACAGAAGTAAATATTTATACGGCAAAACCTGGTGTAATCATCGGCCGTGGCGGTGAAGATATTGAAAAGTTACGGAAAGCCTTAAAAAAGGTTTCTGGAAGCGATGTTTATGTATCAATTATTGAAATTAAAAATGCCGATTTAAATGCACAATTAGTAGCCAAAAACATTGCTTCTCAAATTGAAAACCGAGCACCTTTTAGAAGCGCTCAAAAAAGAGCAATTCGAAACACCATGAAAGCGGGAGCAAAAGGAATCAAAACTTCTGTTTCAGGACGTTTGGGTGGTGCTGAAATGGCTCGTACCGAAGGTTATACAGAAGGAACAGTACCTTTACATACCATTCGTGCAGACATTGATTATGCAACAGCAGAAGCAAATACCACTTATGGAAAAATTGGTGTCAAAGTATGGATCTATAAAGGAGAAATTCTTCCAAGTAAAAAGAACGTGAAGGAGAGTGATGAGCATGTTAATGCCAAAAAGAACGAAATATAGAAAACCTCATCGCTTAACCTATGACGGACACACAAAAGGAAATAAAGAATTACACTTTGGTGAATATGGATTAATGGCCAAAGAAGGAAATTATGTAAGTGCTCGTCAAATTGAAGCAGCTCGTATTGCTATGACACGTTTTATGAAACGTGGTGGAAAAGTTTATATTAATATTTTCCCGCATTTAGCAAGAACCCAAAAACCTTTAGAAACTCGTCAAGGTAAAGGTAAAGGTAACGTAGAAGAATGGGTTGCAGTAGTAAAAGAAGGAAAAATTATGTTTGAAATCTCTGGAGTAACCGAAGATGTAGCAAGAGAAGCGTTAAGACTTGCCTCTCATAAACTTCCACTTACTACAAAATTTGTAAAAAAAGACGATGTGAATGGTGGTGATTCTCTTGAAAGCTAATGAAATTAGAAAAATGACAAGAGAAGAAATCGAAAAGAAAATAAAAGATTCCAAAAGCGAATTACTTGATTTAAGAATGAAAGCTGCAACTGGAACTCTTGAAAAACCTTCAAAAATCGATGCCCTAAAAAAAGATGTAGCACGTATGATGACAATTTTAAATGAAAGAAAACAAGAAGAAGTTGAGGGAGGTAACAAATAATGGAATCAAAAAGACAAGAATTAGTTGGTAAAGTAGTTAGTGCCAAAAATGATAAAACCATTACTGTTTTAGTTGAAACTCACAAAAAACATCCTCTATATGGAAAAAGAGTAAAATATTCTAAAAAATATGCTGTTCATGACGAAAAAAATATTGCAAAAGAGGGAGATACAGTAAAAATTAGAAGTACAAGACCATTATCAAAAACAAAAAGATATGAGCTTGTAGAAGTTCTAATTGAAGCTGTAATTCTATAGGAGGTAATCTTATGGTAATGCAAGAAACAAGACTAAAAGTAGCAGATAACACAGGAGCAAGAGAAGTTTCTGTCATCCGTTGCTTAGGTGGAAGTACTAGAAAAACTGCAAACATCGGAGATATTGTTGTATGCAGTGTTAAAAAAGCAATCCCAAATAGCAATATGAAAGGAAAAGTAGTCAAAGCAGTCATTGTTAGAAGCGTTGAAGGTGTTAGAAGAACAGACGGAAGTTATATTAAATTTGATGACAATGCTTGTGTAATCATTAAAGATGATAAATCTCCAGTCGGAACTAGAGTATTAGGACCTGTTGCCAGAGAATTACGTGAAAAAGAATTTACGAAAATTGTTTCTCTAGCATCAGAAGTTTTATAGGAGGATTAACATGAAAATAAAAGTTGGCGATAATGTAAAAATTTTAGCTGGAAAAGACAAAGGAAAAACCGGAATGGTTACGAAAACTTTAAAGAAAGAAGATAAAGTTGTAGTAGAAGGAATCAATGTATTAAAAAGACATATGAAACCAAATAATCAAAGCCAAACGGGTGGAATCGTTGAGTTTAATGCTCCAATTCATGTATCTAACGTAAAAGTAATTGAAAATACCAAAAAAGACGCTAAGAAAGCAAAGAAAGATTAGTTAGTGGGTGAAAAAATGAGTAATTTAGGAAAGTTATATAAAGAAACAATCGTAAAAGATTTAATGAAAGAACACAACTATAAAACAGTTATGCAAGTCCCAAAACTAGAAAAAATTGTCATTAATATTGGTGTTGGAGAAGGAGCAAGAGATGAAAAATACATCGAAGCTGCTCGCAAAGAGTTAGAAGCAATTACTGGTCAAAAAGCAGTAGTTACGAAAGCTCGTAAATCCATCGCTGGATTCAAATTAAGAGAAGGACAAACCATTGGTGTCAAAGTTACCCTACGTGGTGAAAAAATGTATTACTTCATGGAAAAATTAATTAATGTTGCACTTCCACGTGTAAGAGATTTTAGAGGAATTTCCAATCATGCCTTTGATGGTCACGGAAATTACACTTTAGGAATCAAAGAACAATTAATTTTCCCTGAAATTGAATATGACAACATTTTAAAAATTAGAGGTATGGACATTGTATTTGTTACAACCGCTAAAACAAATGAAGAAGCAGAAAGCTTATTAAAAGCATTTAAAATGCCTTTTAGAAATTAAGGAGGACAAAAGAAATGGCAAAAACAAGTTTAAAAGTAAAACAACAAAGAGATCCAAAATTTAAATCACGTGCTTATACGAGATGTGAAAGATGCGGAAGACCACATTCAGTCCTTCGTAAATACAAATTGTGCCGTATTTGCTTCAGAGAATTAGCAAGTAAAGGCGAAATTCCTGGCATGAAAAAGGCTAGTTGGTAGGAAAGGAGGAATTTATTAATATGGTAGCAGACAAAATTGCAGATATGCTTACACGCATTCGTAATGCAAATCAATTAAAATACGATACAGTAGAAGTAATTGGTACAAAAATGACTTTAGGTATTGCAGAAATTTTAAAAAGAGAAGGTTACATTAGCGACTTTACATATGAAAAAAATGTAAAAGGAGATAAACTTACCCTTACTTTAAAATATGGAGAAAAGAAAGAACGTGTAATTACCGGACTTAAAAGAATTAGTAAATCTGGATTACGTGTTTATGCTGAATGTAATGAAATTCCTCGCGTTTTAAACGGCTTAGGAATTGCAATTATTTCAACTTCGAAAGGTCTAATGACAGATAAAGAAGCAAGAGAAGCGAAGTTAGGAGGCGAAGTACTTGCCTATATCTGGTAAGGAAAACATATGAGTAGAATTGGAAAAAGAAAATTGACAATTCCTGCCGGAGTTACGGTAGAAGTAAATGAGAATACGGTCATCGTAAAAAGTACAAAAGGCGATCTTAGTTTAAACATTGATCCACTTGTAAAAGTAAAAGTAAAAGAAAATGAAATTATTACCAGTGAAGTAAGTGAAAGCCCAAGAGCGAACGTACTTGTAGGAACTACCAATGCTCTAATTAAAAATATGTTAGTTGGAGTAAGTGAAGGTTATACAAAAGGCCTTGAAATTGTTGGAGTAGGTTATCGTTTCAACGTTCAAGGAAATAAAATAAGTATCAGCGCCGGTTTTTCACATCCAGTTGAAATCGTTTGCCCAAGTGGTATTTCTGTTACCCTAATCAATGCAAATGAAATCACATTAAGCGGAATTGATAAACAAAAAGTATCTGAATTTGCGGCTAAAATTCGTGAGATAAGAAGTCCAGAACCATATAAAGGAAAAGGAATTCGTTATAAAGGCGAATACATTAGACGTAAAGAAGGAAAGAAAGCTGCAAAGTAGGAGGGTAATTATGATAAAGAAAGAATCAAGTAACGATTTAAGAAAAAGACGTCATGCTCGTATTAGAAAAACCGTTTCTGGTACAAGTACGATGCCAAGATTAAATGTATTTCGTTCAAATAAAGAAATCTATGCACAAGTAATTGACGATGTTGCAGGCAAAACTTTAGTAAGTTCTTCAAGTGTTGCCCTAAAACTAAAAAATGGTGGCAATAGTGAAGGTGCCAAATTAGTCGGTAAAGATATTGCCGAAAAATGTAAGAAACTAAAAATTACAAAAGTCGTTTTCGATAGAGGCGGATACCTTTATCATGGACGTGTAGAAGCATTAGCAGATGCTGCACGTGAAAACGGACTAGAGTTTTAAGGAGGAAAGTTATGCCAAAACAATTTACAGATGCAAAAAAGAAATTATTAGAAGAAAAAGTAATTTCTGTTGGCCGTGTTACCAAAGTAACAAAAGGTGGAAGACATTTTCGTTTCTCAGCAACCGTTGTCGTAGGAAATCGTCGTGGATTAATTGGACTTGGTAATGGAAAAGCCAATGAAGTTCAAGAAGCAATTGCCAAAGCTACACAAGCAGCCAATAAAAATGTTGTGCGTGTTGCCCTTGAAGATAACCGTACCATTCCTCATGAAGCAACTGGAAAAGTAGGTCGTGCAGTTGTACTTGTAAAACCTGCGAAAGAAGGTACGGGAGTAATTGCTGGTGGAGCTGCACGTGCGGTTCTTGAACTAGCTGGAGTAAAAGACATCGTATCAAAATCTCTCGGTTCAAATACACAAGTAAACGTTGCCAAAGCAACATTAGAAGCTTTAAAATCAGTACGAACTCCTGCGAAAATCGCCGCTTTACGTGGTAAGAAAGTAGAGGAGTTATAACATGAAATTAGAAAGTTTACCAAAATCAAAAGAACTTAAAAGAAAGAAAATTGTTGGCCGTGGTCCAGGATCTGGAATGGGTAAAACTTCTACTCGTGGAGAAAATGGACAAAAATCAAGAAGTGGAGCAAGCATTAGTCCTTGGTTCCAAGGTGGTCAATCCCCTTTATATCGTAGAATTCCAAAAAGAGGATTCAATAATGCTCGCTTTGAAACAAAATATGCAACAATTAATTTAAGTGATTTAAATAAATACTTTAAAGATGGAGACATCGTAACTCCAGAAGTATTAAAAGAAAAAGGAATAATAAAGAAACAACTTAGTGGAATTAAAGTATTGGCTAGTGGAGAATTACAACACAAACTAACGGTAAAAGCACAAAGATTCTCAAGTGCTGCTGTCACTAAGATTGAAGCTGCTGGTGGTAAAACTGAGGTGATCTAGTATGATAAAAGGGATCCGAAAATTGTTTTCCAAAGAAAATAAAGATTTAAGAAATCGCATCTTTTATACATTATTTGCACTAGGATTATTTTGCTTAGGAACAAGTATTACCATTTCTTGGGCATTACCTTGGGTATCTACCATGTATAACGAATTAGGTTTCTTAGAAATTTTCAACCTCATGAGTGGAGGAGGACTTCGTAGTTTTTCCATATTCGCTCTTGGAGTTAGCCCTTATATCACGGCATCAATCATTACTCAGTTATTACAAATGGATATACTTCCATACTTTAAAGAATTAAAAGAACAAGGTTACACCGGAAGACAAAAGATCAATCGAATTACAAGATATTTAGGAATTCTTCTTGCTTTTATACAAGCTTATGCCATCACCGTATTCTATTTACATATCTCTGATGCCGCAACATTATTAAAAATCTCTTTAGTAATGACTGCTGGTACAGCATTCCTATTATGGCTTGGAGATCAGATTACAAATAAAGGAATCGGAAATGGTCAAAGTTTATTAATTATGGCCGGAATTCTTCTTAGTTTACCAAGTATATTTGTCGGAGCATATACCGCATTTATAGATGGAAGTTTTGCTCTTCCATTAGGAATTTGCTTATTTATCTTATTTATCTTGGTATACATTCTGGTCATTGTGGGAATCATTTGGGTTACACTAGCCGAAAGAAGAATCCCAATCCAATATTCAAATCGTACCGCTACAGCATACGGTGCAAATAAAAGTTATTTACCAATCAAAATTAATTCAGCTGGAGTGATTCCGGTAATCTTTGCTTCCATGTTTTTAACAATTCCATCTGTAATTGCTTCGTTGATTGGTAGTGAAAGTGTAATCAATTTCATCAATAAATACATTTTATATACAACCCCAACCGGATTCATTTTATATGTTTTATTAATTTTCTTTTTTGGATATTTTTATACATTTATGGTGATGAATCCAGAAGAAATGAGTAAAGATTTAAACCAAAGAGGAGCTTATATTCCAGGATATCGTCCAGGAGTAGAAACAACAAATTATATTAGTAAAACACTTAGCAGATTGACTTGTGTAGGATCATTATTCCTTTGCATATTAGCAGGAATGCCAGTTTTGATCTCAACATTAACCAATTTGCCAAGTTCAGTATCCATTGGTGGAACCGGTATTTTAATTGTCGTAGGAGTTGCAATTGAAACTTATAAACAAATTGAAAGTGGACTTGTTAGTAGAAGTTATCATAATAGAAGGGTGAGAAAATAATGAAGAACGTCATCTTCATTGCTCCCCCTGCTGCTGGCAAGGGGACGCTAAGTGATTTTCTAAAAGAGAAATACCAATATGAACATATTTCCACAGGAGATTTAATTCGTGATAAAATCAAACAAAATGATGAAGAAGGACAATCTCTTGCAAAGACAATCCAAGCAGGACACCTTGTAGATGATAACATGGTATTTCATTTATTAGAAGAAAAATTAAGCAAAATAAAACAAAACAAAAATTTCATTTTAGATGGAATCCCAAGAACCTTGCAACAAGCGATGAAACTTGATATAATACTACGAGATTTAGATTTTTCAGATTATATTGTGATAGATGTCGATGTGGAAGAAAACATCTTAAAAAAGCGGGTAACAGGAAGAAGAATATGTTCCAATTGTAAAAGTGCATACAATATTTATTTTGAAAAATTTAAACCACAACAAGAAAACCTTTGTGATAAATGTGGTCATGAACTAGAAATGCGCAGTGACGACAACGAAGAAACATTTAAAGTTCGTTATGAAACATTTAAGAAAAATAATGAACAAATTATTGAATATTATCAAAACCAAGGAAAATTATACGTACTAGATAATTCACAAGAAGATCAAACAAATATCTTAAACAAGTTAGATAGAATTGTGGGTGCTAAAGTTGATTAGTATAAAAAGTGAAAGAGAACTCGACTTAATGAAAAAAGCTGGTCATTTAAATTATTTGACACATGAAGAAATCAAAAAATATTTAAAACCAGGAATTACAACCAAAAAAATTGATCAAATTGCTCATGATTTTATTATAAAAAATGGAGGAATTCCATCCTGTCTAGGATTTGAAGGGTTTCCAGCTAGTATATGCATCTCAATCAATGATGAAGTGGTTCATGGTATTCCGAAAAATCGAAAGATTAAAGATGGAGATATCGTATCAATCGATTTTACAGTAAGATTAAATGGATATGAATCAGATGCCGCAAGAACCTATATCATTGGAAGCGTTTCCAAAGAAGTAGAAAATCTAGTAGAAGATACAAAAAAAGCACTAATGGAAGGAATTAAAAAAGTAAAGCCAGGTGCTCGCATTGGCGATATTTCAAACGCAATTGAAACCTATGCGCACAATCATGGATTATCGGTTGTCGAAGAGTTGGTAGGACATGGAATAGGAACAAAAATGCATGAAGAACCAGACATTCCGAATTTTGGATCACCAAATACGGGAATCATCTTAAAAGAAGGAATGGTATTAGCAATCGAACCAATGTTAAATTTAGGCAAAAAAGAAGTATGTATGCTAGATGATAATTGGACAATTGTGACCGAGGATGAAAGTCCATCAGCACACTTTGAACATACAGTAGCAGTAACCAAAGATGGTTACAAAATATTGACAGGAGAATAATTTATGGCGAAAAAAAATTTTAAAAGAAATATATCTCAATCAAATCGAGAAAAAGTTTCAAATCATAAAGAAGACAAAATTGAAGTAGAAGGAAAAGTAATCAACGTAATCAAAGGTGGAGATTACATTGTGGAACTACCAAATGGTCACACTGTAGAAGCCTACGTTTCTGGTAAAATGCGTGTAAATATCATTCGTATTTTACCAGGTGATACAGTGACAATTGAACTTTCGCCTTATGACTTAACACGTGGGCGTATAACATGGAATAAAAAATAATGGAGGGAATGTTATGAAAAGAAGACCATCAGTTAAAAAAATCTGCAAAAAATGCAAAACAATTAGAAGAAATGGAAAAGTTATGGTAATTTGTGAAAATCCAAAGCACAAACAAACCCAAGGAAAATAGGAGGAAAATATGGCAAGAATTAAAAATATAGAATTACCAGGAGAAAAGCATACCAATATTGGTTTAACAGCAATCTATGGAATCGGACGCAATTTAGCGAACACCATCTGTGATGATGCAAAAGTAAATCGTCAAAAAAAGATTAAAGATTTAACAGACGATGAAATCCAAGCATTGAGAAAAGAAGTTGACAAATACGTTGTCGAAGGTGATTTACGACGTGAAAGTCAGATGAACATCAAAAATAAAATGGAAATCAATTGCTATCAAGGAATAAGACATAAAAAAGGACTTCCAGTTAGAGGACAAAGAACAAATCGCAACGCTCATACACGTAAAGGTAGAGGAAAAATTGTTGCAAATAAGAAAAAAGTAGGAAAATAGGAGGTTAAATTATGGCATATAATAGAAGAAAAAGAAAAGTTAAGAAAAATATTCCAGAAGCAATGGCTCATATTAAATCAACATATAATAATACCATTGTAACGATTTCTGATAAAGATGGAAATGTAATTAGTTGGGCATCTGCTGGAACAATTGGATACAAAGGATCAAAAAAGAAAACTCCGTTTGCAGCTGGAATGAGTGCCGAAGCAGCAGCAAAAGCAGCACTTGATTCAGGTGTCAAAAAAGTAGAAGTTTATGTAAAAGGCTTAGGAAGTGGTCGTGAAAACGCAATCCGTTCTTTACAAGCAGCTGGATTAGAAGTAACAAGTATTATTGATGAAACACCAATCCCACATAATGGATGTCGTCCACCAAAAAGACCAAGAAATTAATGAGGAAGGGGATTTAAGATGATTAAATTTGAAAAACCAGAATACAAAATCACAGAATATCAAGAAAGCAATCACTACGGAAAATTTGAATTAGAACCACTAGAAAGAGGATTTGGTACAACCATTGGTAACGCTCTTCGCCGAGTAATGTTATCAAGTTTACCAGGATCTGCAATTACAAGTGTCAAAATTGATGGCGTTTTACATGAATTTCAAAAAATTGATGGCGTTTATGAAGACGTAACCATGATAATTTTAAATTTAAAAAATGTAGTCATTAAAAATCATTCAGAAGATGATAAAATCATTCGTTTATCTGCATCTACTCCTGGAGAAGTAAAAGCCGGAGATATTGAACATGATCCAGATATTGAAATTATGAATCCAGATTTGGTAATTTGTACACTTGTTGAAGGTGGAAAAATCGACATGGAAATGACCGTTAATAACGGAAAAGGATATGTTGATGCCAAAGAAAATCAAAGATTAATGGGCGAAAAGAAAGTCGGTGTAATTGCCATTGACTCTCTATATTCTCCAATTGAAAGAGTAGCATATGAAGTAGAAAATGCTCGTGTTGGACATAACGAAAATTATGACAAATTAATTATGCAAGTCTATACCAATGGTTCCATTACTCCAGAAGAAGCCATGGCATTATCTGCCAAAATATTAATTGAACATTTAAATGCAATCAGTGATGTATCTGGTCTAATGGCTGAAAAGAAAGTGGATACCATTACGAAAACGTTAGAAACCCCTATTGAAGAAATCGAATTTTCAGTAAGAGCATACAATTGCTTAAAGAGAGCTGGAATTCATACGGTTCAAGATTTAATCTCAAAAAGAGAAGTGGAAGTTACAAAAATTCGCAACTTAGGTAAGAAATCTTTAAAAGAAGTTCTAGATAAAGTTGCAGAAATGGGACTTAAGTTCCGCGATTAAGGAGAGTATTTATGTACAGAAAATTAAATAGAGAAACAAGAGTTAGAAAAAGCATCTTATCTGGACTTACGAAAACGGTCATTTTAAATGGTTCTGTCGTAACTACGGAAGCAAGAGCAAAAGAAGTTCGAAAATTTGTTGATAAGCTAATTACATATGGAAAAAAAGGAACTTTAGTTGCTAGAAGAAATGCTTTAGCATTTGTAAATAATGATAAAGAAGTAGTAGACAAAATATTTAATGAACTAGCCAAAAATTATGAAAATCGGAATGGTGGATATACAAGAATCATTAAGATTAAAGAACGTAACGGCGACGATGCATTAGAAGTAAAACTAGAGTTAGTATAAGATATTTCCAAAGAAATATCTTTTTTAGTGTTCAAAACACCCTTTTTTATGTATAATAGAAACCTTGAAAGAAGGCGAAGCATGAAAAAGAATAGAATCAGCACAAAACAAACGGCAAATTCTCCCAAAATAGAAAAGATTAGTGGCAAAGAAAGTATGTGTTTTGCCAAAGAACAAATAATGAAAGGAAATACCAATTGCGTAATATCCATTTTACTAGAACTATTAGAAACAGATTGTCGTCTTCCAGCCGCTTTTGAACTAGCTTACTTCTTTTTTCAAGAAGAAAATTATTACTTAGCAGAAATTTATTTAGATATTGTAATAAATGAAGAAAAAAATCAAACAATAAAAAAACAAGCGCAGAGAATGAAATTATACTTACAGAAAAAAGAAGGAATATTCATCGATCCATTGCAAGAAGATTATTATGAAAGACAAATTGTCAAATACAATCCAGACGAAGTATGTCATTTTCTAAGTAATCATCGAATCTCTGAAGAAGGAAAACTGAGTGAAGGAAAATTTTATTATTTTTATCAAGCAAAAACCATTTTAGAAAGTATCAAACCATATTTAAATCAACGAAATACCCTTCATGGATATGATGCACTAGATCATTATCATATGTTTATACCAAATGCGGGAATTATAAAAGATACCATCGCATCAACTATTCAAATTACGACAATTCGAGGTACGTTTGATATTGTTGATACAAAGCCAATCGAAGAAACCCAAAAGAGATTAATTATTCCCAATCCACCAATTGAGTGGAAATAGAAGGAGAAAATATGCAAAATTATAAAAAAGTAGCCCTAGAATACACCCAAAAAGCCAAAAAAAGCATTTGGATTAGTTTGCAACAAAATGAAATAGATAAATCCCATGCCAATGCCGCTCAAATTGGCAATCAAGCCATTATAGAAGCAATCACCACATGCCATACCACTTCCCCAGAAATGCTTTATCATGCACTTCACCAATACTTATTTATTTTAGAATCATCTCCACTAACCAACTACGATAAAATGCGCCTAGCCATCGATTTAATCCAAATTATATTAAACGGCTTCATCGAACAAGACGTCAAACAAGTCGTTCCATATACTGCTTATGAAGAATTACTAAAACATGAAATACAACCAAAAGATGTAAAAAAAGAACTAATTTTATCAGAATTGTCACTTGATGCAGTAATAACAGACCATCACGCTTTAGATGCTTTTATCGAATATACTAGAAAATATATCATAACCAAAGAACAATTAGAAGAAATAAAAAAGACACTACAAGAAGAATATTATGACAAAAAAGGACATCCAACAACAATTGGATATGAAAAGATAATCCAAGCAATTACTATTTTTGATACGGACAAAAAGGTCTTAAAACTCATCCAAGAAGAATTGAAAAAACAAATTAAAGAAGAACCAATCAAAAAACATACTCCAATAAAAAAAGTCCAAAGATTGCCTATAGCCGTCACAAATCAAAAATGGCGTGAATTGCAAAACAAAGTGAAAAAATATTATAATCTTCGTGATAAAAGTCCAGTTCGACCATTAAATATTCAAGAGAAAATAGAACTGACGATTCTACTTAGAGAAATGTTATTTACAAACGAAGAAATAAAACAAATATTAAAGCAAATTGAAATGCAATATCCAAGTCCAATCACTTCGAAAGAAAAGAATATCATGCAAAATGCATTCAATATTTATCACGTATGGAAAAAAATCATGACCTCTGAATTGGCAGAAGAAGAAAAAGAAGAACTTTGTGCCATTCGAAAAGAAATGATTTCCACTACCGATAAAGAAGATAAATGGTTTTGGAAAACAACTCTATTTGAAAATATCCTCAAAGAAACTGAAACAATGAAAGGAAATTTTGATTACGAACTGAATATTGCAAGAAAAAGAAAAACATCTTCAAAATAACCATTTCTATCCAACATAAGATTTTACGTAGAGAAAATAATTTGATATACTTATAAAAGAAAGTCGTGATAATAATGGCAGAGAAAAAGAAAATTATTTTAACAGGAGATCGACCAACCGGCCGTCTTCATCTTGGACATTTTGTCGGATCACTTCGTAGTCGGGTAGAAATTCAAAATAAACAAGATTATGATGAAATGTATATTATGATTGCGGATGCCCAAGCCTTAACAGACAATGCGGATAATCCAGAAAAAATTAGAGAAAATATAATCGAAGTTGCATTGGATTATTTATCAGTTGGGTTAGATCCAAAAAAAGTAACCATGTTTATCCAATCCCAAGTATCCGCTCTAACTGAACTTACTTTTTTCTATTCGAACCTTGTAACAGTATCTCGTCTTCAACGAAATCCAACGGTCAAAAACGAAATAAAATTACGAAATTTTGAAGCAAATATTCCTGTGGGCTTTTTTACGTATCCAATTAGTCAAGCAGCAGATATTACAGCATTTAAAGCAAATATTGTTCCCGTAGGCGAAGATCAACTGCCAATGATTGAACAAACAAGAGAAATTGTCAGAAGCTTTAACCGAACTTATAGTGAGGTTTTAGTGGAACCAGAAGCCGTATTACCAAGTGTAAAAGCCGCATTACGCCTTCCTGGAATCGATGGGAATGCCAAAATGAGTAAATCACTCGGAAATGGAATTTATCTAGCCGATTCCAAAGAAGAAGTAAAAAGAAAAATAATGAGCATGTACACAGATCCCAACCATATTCATGTGGAAGATCCAGGTAATGTAAAAAATAATCCCGTATTTACCTATCTAGAAGCTTTTGCCACCGAAGAACACTTCCAAAAGTATTTACCAGAATATCCAAATTTAGAAAAATTAAAAGACCATTATTCTCAAGGTGGCCTAGGGGACATGAAAGTCAAAAAATTTTTATTGAACGTCATTGAAGATGTACTCGCTCCGATTCGTGAAAGAAGAGCCTATTATGAAGCAAGAATCGATGAAGTTTATGAAATATTAAAACAAGGTTCCGAAAAAGCGACCCAAGCAGCAAATAAAACACTAAAAGAAGTAAAAGATGCCATGAAAATAAACTACTTTGAAGATAAAGAATTAATGAACAAACATAAAGAAAATGCTCATGTACGGTAAAGAAGCAAGCAACCGAAAACAATAGATAGACCGCCAGCACTACACTATTCCGAACCA
>CANQAU010000003.1 GCA_947588935.1 uncultured Bacilli bacterium | reverse complement strand
ATCTTTAATGTTACGAATTATCCAAGTCTTACAAGTGTAACGAATCAAGTAAAAACGATTCAAATTCGGTTTCAAGGGGAAAGTACAACGGATACAAGTAGTGAATGTAAAAGTCCAAATAAAAGTGGAGATATTGGAACATGTAGTGTAGGAAAATGGATGACACATCCGGCATTTGTAGATGGGTTTGAAGGAAAGAAAGGTATGTGGGTTGGTAAATTTGAAACATCACACAATTCAAGCAATGTTACGAATGAAATGAATCCGGATGCCATTCAAATTAAACCGAATGTAACTTCATGGAGAAATATTCAAGTAGCCAACGCATTTTATTCTAGTTATGATTACAAACGAGAGTTAGATAGTCATTTGATAAAAAATACCGAATGGGGAGCAGTTGCTTATCTTACTCAAAGTCAATATGGAAGATGTCAAAATGGAATTTGTAGTGAAGTCAGAGCAAATAACAATGATAATTATATGACGGGGTATGCTTCTGTTCATGAGCCCACCTGCGGATATACAGGAGATAGTCGAGATTGTAATGCATATGGAACGGATTCAAATATTACCAAACCTTGGACAGATGAAACGACACTAGGACTTGCTAGTACCACTGGAAATGTAAGTGGTATCTACGATATAAGTGGTGGAGCATGGGAGTATGTCATGGGGGTTTTAATGGATAATAATGGAATGCTTGTAAGTGGACGGCATAGTACATGGAATGGCGGATTTATAGGAACACTAACCTATCCAGATGATGATGGGAACATCAATAATCGCAATAAGACACTTTGGACAATTGCCGATGGAGGAGTATCCTATCCAGAGACAAAATATTTTGATTTGTATCAATATGAACAAACAGCGGAACGTTATGAAAGAAGAATTTTAGGAGACGCAACCGGAGAGATGGGACCTTTCGGAGCAAAAGATTATGGTAGTGGAAGTAGAATAATAGGATCATGGTATGCGGATGATGCTTGGTTTATCGTGAAGTGGTCTCCTTGGTTTGCGCGAGGAGGACGCTCTATTTGGGGTAACGAATCTGGAATATTTGCTTTTACAAATACACCAGGTGGTGATGCCGAAGACCGTACTTTCCGCGTCGTCTTATCACCATAAAAAAATCTACTTATGACTGTAGATTTCTTTTTTGAAAGTTAGCACAAAATGTATCTTCTTTCTTTTTTTCACCATTGATTTGAATTTTTCCTAAACAACATCTACCATCCGCATCATCGTGAAAACGGCAATCTAAAACGTTGCAATCGATACGTTGATTATAACATTCCTCTTTTTGCATAAGATCACCCATTACTAATATGTATAAATACCGAAAGATTATGCACAATAAAAACAGGTGATAAAAATGCGCAATTACGAAAATCACAATGATAAAAAATTTGATGGCAATTATAAAAATACACGCGAAAAAAAGCAGATGGAATATTTTAATGAATATGGATACAAGATAGATTCTCATCGTTTTCAAAAAACAGTTCTTGAAAACGAATGGATGAAAAGTGGACCAGATTGTCTTAACAAAGGGAAAAGAAATCGAAACGAATAAAGAGAGAAGAACAATATCCAAGCAAAAAGATAGTCAAACATCTTTTTTTTTTGTATAATATATTCACGAGGTGGAATATGAAAATATTATCAGTAAATGCTGGAAGTTCTTCCCTAAAATTTACAGCATTTGAAATGCCAGAAGAAAAAAGTTTAATATCTGGTTACTTAGAAAGAATAGGGATTGGTGGAGGTTTTTACACACTAAAAATCAATGGTGAAAAAATCCGCGTCGAAAAAGAAATGCAAACCCATCAAGAAGCATTTCAAATTGTTATGGACGAATTAATCCATCACAATATCGTCAAAGACCTAAATGAAATAAAAGGAATCGGACATCGTGTTGTGCATGGTGGAGAATATTTTAAAGAAAGTGTTGTAGTAACGGAAGATGTCATCGGAAAAATTGAAGAATTAAGCAAACTTGCCCCATTACATAATCCTGCTGCTGTAACAGGAATTCGTGCGGCGATAAAAGTCGTACCGAATGCAACGCAAGTAGTCGTATTTGATACTGCTTTTCATCAAACAATGGCTCAAGAAACCTATATGTATGCCTTACCAAAAAGTTGGTATACAGATTATAAAGTCAGAAAATATGGTGCACACGGAACAAGTCATAAATATATTGCTGAAAAAATGGAGCAAATTCTTGGCAAAAAAGACACCAAATTAATTGTTTGTCACATTGGTTCTGGTGCAAGCATTAGTGCCATCAAAGATGGCAAATGTATCAATACATCAATGGGTTTCACACCTAATGCAGGCCTCATCATGGGAACTCGTTGTGGAGATATTGATGCATCCATCATTCCATATATCATGAATGAAGCTGGATTAACAGCCAAAGAAGTAGATACCATCATAAACAAAGAAAGTGGTCTACTTGCAATCAGTGGCTTTAGTGATATGCGTGATATTGAATCAGGAGTATTAGAAGGAAAGAATCAAGATTGTGAATTAGCATTAAAAATGTTTACAAGACGAATCGTAGATTACATTGCGAAATACTATTTCGAATTAAAAGGTTGTGATGCCATCGTCTTTACAGCAGGTGTCGGAGAAAATGGTCCACACGAACGCGAAAGAGTAGTTCAAGAACTAGAATTTTTAGGAGTAAAATTAAATAAAGAAATCAATGATAACATCGCAAGTTATAAAGAAATGCATGAAGGAAAAATTACAACAGACGATTCAACCATTCCTGTATACGTCATTCCAACCGATGAAGAAATCATGATTGCAAGAGATACCCAAGACTTAATAGAAAAATAAAAAAAGGAGATGATGAGCAAGATGGAAAAAACGATCATTCGAAAAATTGCCAAAACAATCAAAAAGTACGACACGATTATCATCGCACGTCATATCAGCCCAGATCCAGACGCAATCTGTAGCCAAATTGCTCTTCGTGACTCCATTCGATTAACATATCCAAGCAAATCAGTCTATGCCGTCGGCGTAAATGTTGCGAAGTTTAAGCAATATGGAACACTGGATAAGATTGATGTCGCCAAAGAAAAAAATGCATTATTAATCACCCTAGATGTACCAAACTTTTATCGAGTAGATGGAGTAGAAGGATTCCATCCGAAAGAAATCATCAAAATTGATCACCATCCCTTTGAAGAAACGTTTGATAAAACCGAATGGATTGATGAAAGTGCATCGAGTACTTGTCAACTCATTGCCAATTTAATATTAGAATCCAATTTAAAATTAAATGATAGCATCGCCAGCAATTTGTTTTTAGGAATTGTTTCCGATAGTGATCGATTCTTACTTTCATATACGACAATTGATACATTTAAAACCGTTTCAACATTACTCGAACGAAGTAATATCAATTTTATCAAATTGTATGAAAAATTATATGAACGTCCCATAAATGAAATAAAATTCCATGGATATTTATCGAATAATTTAACCGTGACTGAAAATGGTCTAGCATATGTCAAGATTAGTGCCGACGTTATCAAAGAATACAATGTCGATGCCTCTACAGCTTCCAATATGATTAATGACTTTAATTATATTAAAGGAATCTATGTTTGGACCTTTATTACCTATGATGAAAAAAATGAATTATATAAAGTAAATATTCGCAGTCGGGGACCAATTATTAATGAAATTGCAACCAAATACCATGGTGGGGGACATAAATATGCCAGTGGAGTAAGAACGCCAAAAGAAGAAGAAATAGACTTATTAATAAAAGATTTAGATGAAGCTTGTAAAAATTATCCAAAAGAATAACGAAATCTTTTTTTCATGAAAGGAAAAAAATGAAAATTACCAATCTAAAAAAGAGAAAACAAAATCAATACGAAATAATCATTGAAAAAGAAAAAGATATGCTATATGATGACATCATTGTGAAATATGCTCTTCTGCCAAATAAAGAAATTACCAAGCAAACATGGGAAAAAATCAAAAAAGAGAACAATCAACTCGGAGCATATTATGAAGCAATACATTATTTAAATACAAAAATGCGAACCAAAAAAGAAGTCAATAAGTATTTAAAGAAATGCTCTTTTGCTAGTGAAGAGATCGAATTTGCAATACAAAAGTTAGAAAAAGAAGGATATTTAGATGAAAGAAAATACCTAGAAGCATATCTTTCTGATGCGCTCCGTTTTTCCAATGATGGCCCCAAAAAAATGAAACAAAAATTAACAGAATTAGGACTTTCTCAAACGAAGATAACCGAAATGATCCAAGCAATTCCCAAGGAAATATGGCAAGAAAAAATCGTCCATCTTCTTCAAAAAAAGGCCGATAGTACCCATCACGAAGGATTAGAAATTTGGAAAAGAAAATGTATAGAATACATGAAGAATTTAGGATATGACCTAGAGGAAATTATATCCGCAAGCAATCAAATCCTTTGGAAACAAGATGAATCGATCATTCAAAAAGAAAGAGAAAAACTAACTAGAAAATGGATGAGAAAGTTGACAGGAAAAGAATTAGAATTCCAAGTGGATCAAAAACTATATCAAAAAGGATTTACCAAAGAAGAAATTATTGCATCAAAAAAGGAACCATAAGTTCCTTTTAATTTGCACTTGTTGAAGATGCACTATTTTCAATCGCCGCAATCGTATTCGAAATATAATTGCCATATTGTTTTTGAATTTCAGAATCAACAATTTCCATACCATATTTCTTACGAAGTTCTGTAAGAGCTGTAATACTCATAGTTCCATCATTTTGGAGTTTTTTATTTCCTAAAGTTTCACGAATGGATTCCCGTGTATCATCTAAGCTGGCTTTTTCTTTTTGGTTATCACGATAAATAATATGATATCCAAGTTCGGTAGTTAAAACCGTTTTAGAAATTTCTCCATCTTTTAATTCTTGAGCAGCTTTGACAAGTTCATCATAAGCAGTACTTAAAGTTCCAATATTAACATATCCTAAATTTCCACCATTGTCTTTAGTGCTATCATCTTTGGAATAAGCTTTCGCAATTTCTTCAAATTTGGCTTTTTTATCTTCGCTATTTTGAATTTCTTGAATATAACCTTCCGCCGTTTCTTTGGCTTTCGTTTCTGCTTCGGTTTTTTCCTCAGAAGTCATCGTACTCGTGGTATCTGCGGTAATCAAAATATGACTAATTTGAATATCTCCAAATACGCTTTCTTTATAATATTTTTCAATTTCTTTATCCGTTACTTGCGCTTTTCCATAATCGACAATCGCTAAATTTTGTAACGCATTGATATAATAAGCGTTTTGATAAGATTCAATGGAAGAAAATCCAGAACTTTGAAGAATTTGAAGAAGTTGCTCTTCACCATAATTTTCTTTCATTGCTTTAATGGTACTTTCAGCAGTTTCTTGCATTGTTTCTACTTCATCAGCATATTCTTTTTCCAAAATATATTGGTCAATCATTTGTAGTAGTGATTGTAATGCATAAGAATCTTTCACCTTTGTATACAAATCATTAACGCTAATTTTATCTCCATTTTCAAATGTTACAACGGCTTGTTCACCATTTTCTAATGTTGGAATAGTTTTTCCACATCCACATAACATGAAAGCACAAACTCCTAATACGAATATTTTCTTTTTCATATAATCCTCCCTAAAACATATCCATTATAGCAACTATCGATAGAAAATACAAGAAAGTTCCGAAAAACGATTTCAAAAAAGCCTTGAGTTGCCTAGCACGCAATCTCAAATTTTCCATACAATATAAATGAAAAGACAAATAAAGGAGGAATGAATAATGAATAATTGTTGTGAAAACGGACTTGGCCCTGCAATCATTTTAGTATTGTTTATTTTACTGATTTTAATTGTAGGAGCATTCATCTAGTCTTTGGATAAGGAGGTGTCCCATGAGCTGTTGCAAAAACCAAAATAATAATAATGGACAGTGCTGTAACAATAGTAGCTTTTATAACAGCGCTTTCATTATCTTAATTCTTTATATTTTACTTGCAATAATTCTTGGTGGATTAATTTTCTAAGAAAGAAGGACATACCTTCTTTTTTTTCCTCTTTTTTTTTGATATACTAAAACAAAATAGGTGATACGATGTTCGGAAAAATATTAAATATTGATGAAAATACCATCTTCGTGGAAAATACCAGTAAACAAATTGAAACCAACATTTTAAATATGCATGTCGTTTTCGCAGAAGGAAATCGTAAAATCATCGGCGAAGTAGTCAAAGTAACCGAAGAAAGAATCGAGATTCTTTTACTAGGAGAAATCCGAGATAATTACTTTCAAGGAGGAATTTTAAAAGTTCCAGGAATGAATACCAGCTGCCGTCTGATTTATAAAAGCGAATTAGAAATGTTAATTGGTTCACAGAATTTTGCTGCCAAAAACACATTGCTATTAGGAAATTCAGTTAATTACGAAGGATACAAAACCACCATGAACATGAATGAATTCTTTTCACATCATTTTGCGATTCTAGGAAACACCGGAACGGGAAAATCTTGTGGAGTCGCAAGAATTTTACAAAATGTCTTTTATTATAATAATGAAGCATTACCAACCAATGCACATATTATTTTATTTGATGTTTATGGCGAATATCACCAAGCTTTCTCAAAATTACAGGAAATTCCAGGAATAAGAGTCAAAAACTATACAACCGAAGTAAAAAGTCAATCGGCCGAAGTCATTAGCATTCCACCTTATTTTTTAGATGTAGATGACTTAGCCATTTTATTAGACGTTCAAGATAGCACCTTATTAAGTGTCATCGAAAAATCGTTAGAATATGTATACATTTTTAAAAGTACCGATCCCAAAAGTGAAGAATATAAAAACGATATTATCGCCAAGTGCTTGTTAGATATTTTATCAAGTGGGAAGACTTCCACGCAAATTCGTGATCAAATTATCTCATTATTAATGAAATACAATACTCCAACATTAAACTTAGATTCGGAGATTGTTCAACCAGGATACACAAGAACCATTCGTCAATGCTTAAATATTGATAACCAAGGAAAAATCAATGCCATTCAATTTGTCGTCGATTTTTTATCAAACTTTACCAAAGTCGATTTGGATTATACACAAACGCCAGGAGATACCTTTATTTATACATTAGAAGACCTTTACTATGCACTCGAATTTGCACTATTAAGCGAAGGAACCTTTAATTCTCAAAGCATTTACGATAAAGCCAACGGTTTAAAAATCCGTTTACATGCCATTATCAATAGTGACATGAAAAAATATTTTGAAGTGACCAATCCGATTAGCAAAAAAGAATATATTCAAAGAATGTTTCAAACTCCGCTAAGAGAACCCGTTCAACTAGTCAATATGAACTTTAACTTCATTGATGAACGTTTTGCCAAAGTCCTCACCAAAATTTTTTCTAAAATGTTTTTTGAATATGCAACCAACTTAGAACCGCGTGGTTCTTATCCAATTCATATTATTCTGGAAGAAGCTCACCGCTATGTAAATAATGATACCGATACCAAAGTGATTGGTTACAATATTTTCGACCGAATTACCAAAGAGGGAAGAAAATACGGAGTCATTATGGGATTTATTACCCAACGTCCAAGTGAATTATCTTCAACTGCCTTAAGTCAATGTTCAAATTTTATTGTTTTCCGTTTATTTCATCCCGAGGATTTAAAAATTGTTTCTGCCATATCTGCCAATATTACCACAAGAGATCTCGAAAAAATAAAGCTATTGCGTCCAGGAATGGCACTGGCATTTGGAACTTCCTTTCCACTTCCAATCATTTCTAAACTAGACTTACCAAATCCAACGCCAAATAGTGAAAATGTCAACATTGAAAATACATGGTATCCAAATTAAAAAAATTTCTATCATAGAAATTTTTTTATATTCTTGGTTCAATTTTTAAATCAAAGGGCTGTAAAGGTCGCAAAGATAATCCTAAATGCTTGGAGGGCTCATGTGCGAGTTGATGATCCTTACCACGAAGAAAATCGATATAATCAAAGAAAGTATAATCGGTAGTAAAAGAAAAGTCTTGTGTTTCTTCATAATAAATCCCATTTCGATTGCAAATGGCAAATCCATCCAAATACTGTTTCAAAGTATCCTCTTGAACCAGAAAGTAACCATCTTGCAAAATTTTCATTGCCAAATTTTTCCTTCCTTCATCCATCATCATAAAGATACCCGGAGCACATCCAGCGAAACCCGGAATACCGATTCGTTCCAAAAGAGAGCGACGAAGAAGAAAAAATTGACTGTAAGTAATATCCACAATATAATTTTGTTGACCATGTAAAAAACAAAAATAATGAAATCCACAACCTCCATAAAGGAAAGCCTCTTTACAAAAAGCCGGATAAATGACCATCTCCACACAAGGAAGATGAAAAGAACGACATAACCCGTGAATAACATGTGCCGCATAAGAACAATAATTCATAAAATCAATTTGTTCAAAAGGCTTTGTTTCACCTCTGAATTTGGCATACTGAAACAAGATTTTCCGAGCCTTAAAAACGAGATTTTGAATCATATTTTCTTCAGAGGATGGCATGGGTTTACTTTCAAACTTGGGAGAAACATTCAAAATAAATTGGTTTGGAAGTTCATCTTCTAACGAGATTAATTTGCGTCGACATTCGATAAAAAGGGGAGACATGGATTGTCCATCATAAAATTGAGAGGCAATTTTCTTCGTATAAGAATAAGCACTCTTGAGAATACGTATTTTTTCTTCCTCAGAATGAGCATGCTGTAAAAAGTCTTGATAATCATAATAAGTATCTAAAATAGAAGGATAATTGAAAACATCGACAACCTGTTTCATAATCATCACCCGATTGCGAGTTATTGTATAAAAGAAAGAAACAGAAAGCAAGAAAAAACATGCCGAAGCATGTCATTTGATTTGGTATGGATTTTTTTCCGTTCCATCGCCGGTAACATATAAGTTATCCCCATCGATAGTAATAACATAACGAATATATTTTTTTGTATTCGCATGGTCGGAAACAATCGTTCCTTTATAACTAATGCCATATACTTTTGTTCCCACACTACCATCTGCCGTAAGGGTCCACCATTTGCCATCTTTGGCAATGAGATAATTTTGATTCGAACAAGCAAGACTATCTGCATTTGTACAGCGATGATCTAAACTAGCATGAATATAATCGTAAAGGGGAAGAAGGGTAACAAACGAAGAATTTCCTTGTAAAGAACACTCAATCTCTCCAGTATTCGTGTTTTCACTTGGACTTCGCTTGCCAATACAAGGATGGGTAGAAATCATTTTTGAATAATCTGAAAACAATTCATTTTCCATATCCTTTAACGTATAATAGACAGCAGAATTATCAAAATCATTAATTCCTTTTGTACTTTCTTCTGTGGTATTGTATTTATCATCCCAAACCGCATACGGTGCCGATTTTACAGAATTTAATAAAAGAGAAATGGTATGAGTATCGGGATCCATTTTTAAAATGCGATATAAAGTATTTTGAAATTCAAGATAATTATTGACGCGATCACCCCGAAAAATTAACATATCTTGAAGATCATAAATTCCACTTTCATCCGTAACTACTGGATTATCTAGTAATACTTGATCAAAAATCGTCGTTGATTCATAATGATCACAAGTTAAATAAGGTCGAATTTGAGAAGTTTGATTTCGGAAAGTGACTTGAATCTCACTAGAACAATGTTCTTTTGCTAGATCGCTAATATTTTTAATAAGTCCCGCATTGACAAGTTCCTGATCCGAAAAAGTAATCACTTCACCATCCGCATGAGAAGTATCTCCAAGTGTATCTAAATACTTCGAAGAAGCTACGATTAACCGATTTTCAATTTCCACATAACTGGTTTTATGGTGAATGATGCGGATGAGAAAGAAGATTCCCAAAAGAAAAATCACAACTCCTAAAAAAATTCCTACAACAGTAAAAACAAAACGTTTATTTTGCAGTAACGCTTTTACTTGATCCATAATTCATCACCTATCTTAATATCCAAATTATATAATAATCCAATAAAAAAAGCAACGCTTCCACGTTGCTTAACGGTTGTAGAATTCGACAATTAAACTTTCGTTTACTTCTTGATTTAATTCAGAACGATCTGGAAGTCTTTTATAAACACCAGTTAATTTTTTAGGGTCAAATTCAACAAATGCTGGCCGATTTAAAGTAGCTTCCAAGCTTGCTAAAATAGCTGGATGACTCATCGAATTTTCTTTAACAGAAATCACATCTCCAGGTTTGACTTGGAAAGATGGAATATCTACTTTTTTACCATTTACAAGAATATGTCCATGATTGACAAGTTGTCTTGCACCACGTCTCGTTTTTGCCATACCCATCCGATAAACGAGATTATCCAGTCTGCTTTCAAGCAAAAATAACAAATTTTCACCAGCAATACCCTTCATTTTACTTGCCCGTTCAAAAACGCGTTCGAATTGTTTTTCATTAAGTCCATACATAAAACGTACTTTTTGTTTTTCTTGTAATTGAATGCCATACTCACTAATCTTTTTTCTTCGATCCGTTCCATGAGCTCCAGGAGCATAAGGACGTTTTGCAAGCTCTTTTCCGTTTTCTAAAGTTGAAAAACCAAGTCTTCTCGATTTCTTATAACTAGGTCCTGTATATCTTGCCATAAATGTTTCTCCTTTCTTTTTGATTTTGTGCCAATAAAGAAAATATAGGGAGTTTTTCTTACTACGTTCCAAAAGGCAGCCTTTTGTACTAGTCATCGTTTCCTAAAAAACACATTATATTTTTTTACGAGCGCTGCCAATAAAACAGCAAAGTTAATTTAACATAATTTCCTCTGATTGTCAATGAAATCCTATGTTTCAAACTCAAAGTTATTTCCAAATATTGAAAAAAGAATTTACTTTTGAATAGGACCAAGATATAATAAAAAACCATTAGGTGATCATGATGCCAGAGGAAATTGCAAAAAATTTTATCCAAGAAGAATGTCGGAAAGATGAAAAAATAATAGGTGCTATTTATTATGGGAGTCAATGCTACAATACAGCCAAAGAAAATTCAGATATTGACATTTTATTCATCAGTCAAGACAAATTTAACTACAAAGGACTCGCCAAACGAAAAGGATATAACGTAGAATACCTCATTAAACCCTACATCGATATTGAAAGGGGCGTATTTGAAGATTTCAAAGAACAAAGTAGTTTCTTACATTCGGTCTTTGAAAACGGACAAGTCATCTATGACAAAGAAAACAAAATTCAAAAAATGAAAAAATATTTACAAATGCGAAGCAAAGTCTCCTATCCGACATATCAAGTATCTAAACAAGACAAAGAAAAAATGATTCATGCCTATCAAAGACTCTATGAATTAAAAGGAAATCCCTTTTTAATCGAATCTTATAATCTATTAAATCAATTGCGAATTTTATACCAAAAAAAGTATGGATGTACCAAATTGTCGATTGCCAAAATTTATGAATTTTATCAAAATCCGAGTTATGCTGAAAAGTATTATTGTTCCATCTTACCACCTGAAGAATTTCGTAAGTTGTTTCTAAGTGCCATCCATGAAACAAAGGAAAAAGAACAAAAGAAACACTTACTCAAAATGGCCGAATGGCTTTCTATCTACCCAAATGAAGATTTCCAAAGCATCGAACTACCTGTTTTTCAAACCAACTATTATCAAACCCCACCTTATACAAAATTGATCGAACAAAAAATTGTGTTGATGCAAAAATATGAAAAAACCAAATACGCACTGGAAGAGGAAAGACCAGATGCATATTTCTTATATGCCATTACTTTAGAGCAATTAAGAAAGTTTTATGAAATTCAATGTGGTGTACTAACCAGTAGTCTTGTCGATGTTTTATTCTCTTATCAAAAAGAAGAGAATGCCTTTATCTGTAAAATTGATCCAGAATTCAAAAAAATCTATTTACAAGGTCTTTTTGCAACTACGAAGGAAGAAAAAATGAAATCATTAAAGCAAATTTATCAATTCGTTACCAAAGACTTACCGATTTCACAAGAATATCGAATTCGTCTTCCGAAAAAAGAAGAATAGGGTTTATTTTGAAGAATAGAAAACTTTATTGTATAATAGATATATGAATTTAGAAATCAAACAAATCTTAGAAAAAATAGAAAAAAATGGGTATGAAGCATATGTAGTCGGGGGATTCGTTCGCGACTATTTTCTTCATCGTCAGACAAATGACATAGATATTTGTACCAACGCCTTACCAAAAGAAATTCAAAAAATGTTTGGAACATCACGAAAACTGGGAAACTATGGATCTTATAATGTTAAGACAAAGCAATTCAATTTTGATATCACCACTTACCGAAACGAATCCAATTTTGAAAATCGGAATCCTAAAACCATCATCTATACGAAAGAATTATTCGAAGATTTAAAACGAAGAGATTTTACCATCAATGCCATTTGTATGAATCGGTTCGAACAAATCATAGACCCTTATCATGGTCAAGAAGATATTGAAAAAAAGCAAATTCGCATGATTGGAGATCCCCAAAAAAGGTTAAAAGAAGATCCCCTAAGAATCCTAAGAGCCATTCGTTTTGCAGGACTTCTAGGATTTACCATTCAACCAGATTTACAAAAATCGATAATCGCCCAAAAAGAACAATTAAAAACCATTTCCGACTATCACATCAAACGGGAATTGTCGGCCATTTTCATATCGGAAAATTTTCAAGCCTGCTTGGATTTATTTGATCAATATGGTATCTGGCAATATTTACCAATTCAAAAGTCAAAAATGAATTATGTTCCAGATTTAAATGGAATGTGGGCACAAGTAAACCTTACCAAACAATTGCCTTTTACCAAAATGGAATTAAGACAAATCAACCAAATCAAAGAAATTTTAAAATTAAATTCCATCCATGCTTGGACCATTTATCAGTATGGCTTGTACCCAACTTCCATTGCGGCAAAAATTCAAAATCAAAACGAAGATGGGCTGAAAAAACTTTATCAGCGGATGCCCATTCATGAAAGAAAAGACTTAGCCATTTCCTTTTTGGAAATCAAAGACCTAACGCATGCGTCCAATCCAGAAGTCAAAGAAATGGAAAATCAACTCATCCAAGCCATCTTCGAAGAAAAAGTTCCGAATGACCACGAAAAAATAATAGAATATATCAAAGAGGTGATGAAATAATGGAAAAACATTTTGCAATTTCAACACATTTAATTAAAGAGTCTCTGCGTTTAAAACTATCCTTAGAAGAATTTATTTTTTTAATTTACTTGGAAGATGATATTGAAAAAACTTTCAATGTCGATCGAATGCAAAAAGCAACTGGCCTTTCCGAAAGTCAGATCTTAAATAGCTTCAATTCTTTATTAAATAAACATTTTATTGATGTAAAATCGACCAAAGACATCGAAGGTAGAATAGGAGAAGAAATTTCCCTAGAACCTCTTTATAGGCAAATGAAAGAAGAAGAAACCAAAGATATGGAAAAGAAAGAGCAAGAAAACATTTACGAAGCATTTGAAAACGAATTTGGCAGGGCAATTTCTTCCATGGAATATGAAATCATTGGAGCATGGATGGAAAAGGGATTTACTGAAGAAATGATTTTAGGGGCCTTAAAAGAAGCCGTATATAACGGTGTAACCAATCTTCGATACATTGATAAAATTCTGTATGAATGGCAAAAAAAAGGATATAAAACCATGAAAGAAGTCAAAAACGGTTTAATACATAGAGAGGAAACAAAAAGTAGTCCACTATTCGACTACAACTGGTTAGATGATAACGACGAAGAATAAATTTTTTATCGATTATTTAAATGAATTATATCCAAATGCCGAATGTGAATTAATTTATCATCGTGATTACGAATTATTGATGGCGGTCGTCTTAAGTGCCCAGTGTACGGATAAACGCGTCAATGAAGTAACCAAAACCTTGTTTACATATTCTTTAGAGCAAATAAGCCAGTTAGATCAAAAAGAAATCGAAAAAATCATAAGGCCGGTTGGAACGTATACCAGAAAAGCAGAATATATCAAACAAATTGCTATATCACTTTTAAAAAATACCAATGGAAAAGTTCCCAATGATCGTACTTTTCTAGAAAATTTACCAGGAGTAGGGCATAAGACGTGTAATGTTGTGTTATCCAATTTATTTCAAGTACCAGCCTTTGCAGTCGATACCCATGTCAGTCGCGTATCCAAACGTCTTTCTTTTGCAAAAGACCAAGATTCAGTAGAAATCATTGAAAAGAAGTTAATGAAACGATTTCCCAAAGAGTATTGGAGTAAAATGCATCACCAAATGGTATTATTTGGAAGATATCATTGCAAAAGTGTCAAACCAAATTGTCAAGAATGCAAATTACAAAAAGATTGCACTTATTATCAAAAAAAGAAATGAGCCTTGGTGAACTGAACCCCAAAAGTTGGACAGTTTATAAATAGTTTCTAATTAGAGGATTGTAACCTATAATTTACAGGTGACAGTCCTTTTAATTTTACTTTAATTCTATCATAATTATAATAGTTAATATAGTCATCTATTGCTAAAATTAATTCATCTATATTTTTATATTTATCTTCTTGATCATAAAACATTTCAGTTTTGAGTATTCCAAAAAAGTTTTCCATCATTCCATTGTCCATACTATTTCCTTTTCTAGACATACTTTGTTTTATTCCTTTATTTTTTAATCTTTGTTGGTAAGTATCATGTTGATATTGCCATCCTTGATCTGAATGGAATATTAAGCCTTCTAGATTATCATTCTTATCAAATGCTTGATTTAACATATCATTTATTTGTTCTAGATTAGGTGATTTTGAAGTGTTATAAGATATTACTTCACCATTAAAGCCATCAAGTATTGGTGATAAATAACATTTTTCTCCTCTTAAATTAAATTCTGTAACATCGGTATACCATTTTTGATTTAGTTTTTCAGCATTAAAATCTCTTTCAATTAAATTATTAGCTATTTTACCAACAGTTCCTTTATATGATGAATATTTTCTTTTATTTTTTTTTAATGGTTTTAACCCTAACTTAACCATTAGTCTATATACTTTCTTATGATTAACATTATAACCTTTATTTTTTAATTCTAATGTTATTCTTCTATAACCATATCTTTCTTTATGATACAAAAATATTTCTTTTATTTTCTCTATTATTTCATTATTCTTATTATCTTTATCTATTTTAGATAAAGTATAATAATATACTGATTTTGCTAGACCTGATACTTTTAGAAGAATCTTTAATGGATATGTAAGCCGAAGTTCACTTACAACAGTTACTTTTTCTTCTGTTGTCGATTCTTCCTTGCTTGAACAACGGCTCTCAATTTTTTTGAATATTCTAACTCCGCTTTTAAATATAGATTTTCTTCTTCAAGTCTTTTAATTGTTTCATCTTTTGTTTCTTTTCCTTTTTTCTTGGTTACTTTCATAGTCGGACTTCGCCCTCGCTTTCGTTCAACTATATTATAACCCATCTCTTTATATTTTTTTATCCAAGAATGCAACATTCCATCACCTGGTAAACCAATATCCAATGAAACTGCCCAAACAGCCTCTTTATTAATCAAAACTCTATCTATTGCATTTTGTTTTACATATTTAGGATAATGTTTATTTTTTTGTGTTCTTAAAATGTCTATACCATGTTTATCAATTAAGCAACACAAGTATTGTACACCGTGAACTGCTATATTATATTTTTTTGAAAGTGTACTTCTTGATAGACCTAATTTACTATCATTATATAAATTTATTTTATCTTCATAATTTAATTTACTCATATAAAAACCTCGTTTCTTATGTCCAAGAAACGGGGTTCATATCATGGAAGACTCATTTTTTTAAGAACAAGCATTTTTTTGAACTTGAATCGTTCGATTGACAGTAATGGTTTTTCCATTATAAGTAATGGAATAAGTTAAGGTAACTTTTCCTTCTTTACTTGTATCAACATTATTTTTAGTAATGGTTGCTTTACTTGTCACATCATTTCCTTGATAAGTAACTTTGACAGGATCTTTTAAATCAACAAACTGATTTCCCACTTGAATACAAACCGTTGCTTGTCCATTTAAAGTAGCTTTTAATTCTTCATTATTACCAGTACTTGGATTTCCACTACTAGCCGTAACAGTTGCCGAAACCGTAATACCACTACTCATATTGGATTTAAAGATACTATAAGCACTCTTAATCACAAAAGAATAATTTCCATTACTTGGTGCCGTATAAGTATAATAATTGTTTGTCGTATATCCCAAACTTTGTAAAGAACCACTGCTCGTTTTCAAATAAACTTGATATCCAATCGTTCCAATATAAGAATTATTATAACTAATTCGTTGATTGTAATATTTCGTTGCCCATTGTCCATAATTCTGATTAAAATACTGGGATAAAGCATTGGGATCAATCGCACTTGGAGTAGAAATTGGATTCCAAGAAATGGTGATTTGTTTTCCTTTGACCTCTGATTTTCCATTCGTCGGATTCGAAAGAGTAGAGAAACGACTTGACACTTCCGTCGGTTCCGTTCCTTTTTTATACATCGCATAAAGCCGTAAATCATTTGGAGTAAATTCACTAGCAAGTTCTAAAGGAATGGTTCCTTTTTCCACAACGACTTCTACAACACTATCAGAAGATCCAAACCGTTTATTTGGCAAGTAAATATTGTTTGCAAGACCTTGCATCATTTGTCTTCGAGCTGTACCACCAGTACCACTCGTTAAATAATATCCTGGTTCATTTTTATCATATCCATACCATAGAGCAATAACATAATCTGTCGAATAAGTAATATTCCAATGATCTGGAGTTGCATAACTTGGCCATCCATAAATACTAGCAATTTCTGCCGTTGTATTCGTTGTACCAGTTTTCGCAGCAATATCACTACCACTTACATTAATTCGTCCAGCCACACCAGCTGCCCCCGCATCGACAAGCATATCGGTAATCATCGTCGCCGTTCCTTCACTCATCGCCCGACGTTTGGTATATTTGTATTCTTCTTCTTTTCCATTTTCCAAATAGACAATTTTGGTATAAGAATAAGGTTTAATATAGTACCCACCACGAGCAAATGCTCCATATGCAGCCGAAGCCTTTAATGGACTAAATACTTCTTGTCCACCAATGGCAATCGGTTCGTATAAGACATCTCCATAATCGATTCCTAAATTATGAGCAAATTCACCAATTTTTTCGCGGTCAACTTGTTGGAATGCTTGAACAGCTGGAACATTACGTGAATCAATTAAGACACTTCTCATATCACTAAGTCCCCAATATCCACCATCCCAGTTATTAACGCGGGTTTTTCCATCACTATAGGTATATGGTTCATCAAAGAACTGGTGAGCCGTAGAAACATTATTATATTCAATGAGTGGTCCATAATCAAACACCGGTTTTGCCGTTGAACCAGGTTGCTTATTTAATAAAGCACGATTGGTACCACCAGCAACATAATTTCGACCTGCACCAAGTGCTAAAATTGCACCATTTTCAACACTCGTAACCGCAATTCCCACTTGATCTTTATCATCGCGGAAAGTGTAATATTTTCCATTTTGAACATCATTGACAATATCTTGAATTCGCGTATCCAACGTAGTATAAATCGCCATTGGAACTTCCCACGGATTATATCCTGTATTTTCTTTAACTTCATTAATGACATAATCAATAAATGGTTGATAAGGATTACTATTAACATAGTTTTCTTGTGGAACAAGTAAAGACTCAACCGGAATTTGTTTGGCAAGTTCTTTTTGTTCTGAGGAAATATATCCATGTTTCTCCATCAGATTTAATACGACATTTCTTCGGTTAGTACATCCCTCTGGATTTCGATATGGATTGTATAAATAAGGGTTATTGAAAAGTCCAACCAGTAAACTTGCTTCAGACAAATTTAAATCCGAAACACTTTTTCCAAAATACGTTTGACTTGCTTGTTCCACTCCATTGATGGAAACAAAGTTCGTTCCACCAATTCCAAACTCTTGACTATTGACATAGAATTCCAAAATTTGTTCTTTCGTATATTTCTTTTCAAGTTTAAAAACAGACATATAAATATCGGTAAATTTTCTAACAATTCCTTGAATACCCGTTGCCACATTCGTCGTATAGGTGTTTTTAACAACTTGCATTGTTAACGTAGAAGCACCACCCGCATCACTATTTCCAAGGGCTTGCCCAAAACTAGCCTTTAAAAATCTTGCTGCATCCACACCATTATGTTGAAAGAAACGGGAATCTTCAGTTGCTACTAATGCATCTACAAATACTTCCGGTAAATCATCATAAGTCACCTTAACACGATTTTCAGTTCCAATTCGCGTTAGTTCAATTCCATTACTATCATAAATGACAGAAGACTCTTTATTGTATAGTTTTTGTTCATCAAATTCCGGTGATGTAAAAACAATATAAAGTCCAAAAGCTAACAATCCCGAAACAAGAGCAATTCCACCAATCATCATCAGAGAAAGAAAAATGTGAAAGATTGTTTTTCCAACTTTTTTCTTTTCCTTGATTTTCTTTTTGCTTTCCTTCAAACGATTATCCAAATCTTTTTTCTTCTCTTGCATTTTCTTTTGCAATTTTAATTTTTTCATACATTTCCTCCAAAATAGATTTGATCAACTAAAGGCAAATAATCCAAAGGAGGATCGATTCGCTCTTTAATAATATGTCCTTTTTCTTGAATATAAGAATAAGGAATGCTTTTTCTTTCATTTGCATCAATATAATCCAAGAAATCTTGACCATCTAATAAATAAATTTGCTGTATCTGAATAACAAGAAATACAATTCCACCATGCATGATGACATTGCGAATATGTCGAATTTGATGGGGATGGATGTTGGCAAGTGGAAAGGAAGTTTTATTTTTCGTTTCTTTCGCTTCAAATTCAATATATTTTCCGCGATATAACCCATTATAATCGAGTGTCGAAGGAGCTTTAAAATAAGCTTTATCAATGACTTTTCCTCGAGGATTATAATGAACATCAACGATACCAATAGGAGTTGGCTTTTTATAAATGAGAGCAATATTTTTTTCCTCATAATAGCGATTTGATAAATTCAGTAAATTTTCTAAATCCATTCCACGGTTTCCAAAAACCACGGTGTTCTTTTTGGATTTCATGATGTTATCTGGATATTGCACACCATACCACCTTTCATCATTATACTATATCTCAAAAGAATTTTCCACGCTAACTCTACATTTTAAAACATTTGACAACTCTTGTCGAAAATCTGTTTTTTCCCAAAAAAAATTTTACAATAAAAAAGGTGAGAACAGTGAAAGATTTGAATATCGATATCATTTTGAATGAAATGATTCAAGACGTTGAAAAAACGCAAAGTTTACTGTATATTCGTTCGATGCTAACAGCAAGTGACGAAAAAACAAAAGAAATGTGATATAATACCCTTTACACGCGGAAGTGATCGGATGAATTTAGTAGAAACATTACAAGAAGAAATGAAAGGAAAACATTGGAACGAAGAAGAAAAACAAAGATACATTTATATTCGTTGTTGCCAAATTTTTTCCTATGATATTACATATAATTACTTAGGATACCTCACGACAGAAAAATCATTCTTAGAAAGTGAACGTTTAAAAAGAAGATACATTGATATTTTAAATGTCAAAAATCCGTTAGTAGTTTGTACCAATTTTTCACAAACCTTACAAAAATTATATGAACAACTTCTAGGTATTCCAAGTAAATTGATGGGAACCCATCACGTAACTTTAACCCTCAATCATAAAACCTATGGAACCATCACGTTAGATCCAGTATTATCTTATGACTTTGCCCGAGCCAAAAAGCATATGTACTTAAAAGGAAGTAGCGCTTCAGATTTTACCAAGAATATATTGTATCATTGTCATTTACAAAAAGTAGATGAAGCAATTGGGTATATCAAAGACTCTTATGTCGATGCCAATTTAAAAAGTCAAGTAGATCAATGGATTCAATCGCAAAGTCTAAAAAACAAAGATGATATTTTAAGTGCTAAAATGCAATTTCTAAAAGAAAAAATGCAAATGGCGGATTTTCAAGCATTCTCAGATTATGTCTATTATCAACACATTTTAAGAGAATGCATTTGCACAGAAGCCGAAAAAGGTCATTTACAAGCCTATCCACTATGTGATTTTCAAAAAGATAATTGGCAGTTTTATGAAATTTATAAACAATCTCGTGAAACAAACCCCCTTTATTATATTTTACAAACGGAAAAGGGGAAAATTCAATATCACGAAATAGATAAAGAAGAAGTAGAAAAAATCATTAAAGATTTAAAAGGAAGTCTAAAGAAATATATTTTAAAACCATAAGCACCTGCTACCTATCTTGACGAAAAGTACTTTTCTTGATAAAATTTGTCATGAAGAAGGTGATAGAATGGTAGAAGAAAAAATCGTATTAAGTCCAACGGAAATCTATGAAAAAGAATTTAAAATTGATGCCCGCGGTTATCGCCCTCAAGAAGTTGATAACTATTTGGATATCATTATTCGAGATTATACGGAATTCATGACTATCATCAGGGGCCAAGAAAAACAAATGCAAGATTTGGAAGCAGAAAATGAGAAATTGAAAAGTGAAGTACGAAAATTAAGAAACATCTTAGATGCCCAAGAATCTTCAAATAGTCGAAGTAATAATGTAAATAACATTGATTTATTAAGACGAATTAGTCAATTAGAAAAAATTGTATACGGAAAAAATGAATAATAACTGGACAAATGCTGCTACAAAAAAGTAGTAGAGGAAAGTCCATGCTCACACGCTCCTGAAATGGGCGTAGTGTTCGTGCTAGAGGAAAAAATAACTCTAGGTAGCGCAAGCTAACGGCTTTGAAAAAACCTGTCAAATGGTTTGAGTAAATATAAAAGTGCCAAAGTGACGAAGAACTTGGAAACGAGGGAAGTGGAACGTGGTAAACCCCGCGAGTGAGAAACCCAAATTTTGGTAGGGGAACTTTTCGTATTCGGAAGAACAACGAACGAAAGGACCGAAAGGTAGATAAATATTTGTCGCGTCTTTGACGTACAGAACATGGCTTACAAGTTATTATTATTTTTAAAGGAGTGAAATACTTTGAAAGAGCTGGGAAGCCTCTTAAAAGAAAAAAGAGAAAACAAAGGGGTTAGTATCAGTGAAGCAAGTAATGATTTAAATATCAAAGAAGTCATTTTAGAAAACATTGAAGAAGGAAACATTGGAGCATTTAAAGATATTTTCATTTTAAAAGATGACATTAAAAGTTATGCAAAGTATTTAGGATTAAATGCGGAGAAAATGTTAGATGAATTTAATGAATATTTATTTGAATACACTTCACGCATTCCAGTCAAAGAAATTGAAAAGGAAATTAGTAAAAACAATAAAACGGAAAAAGAAGAACTCAAAGTAAGTTCTCCTTATACCAAGCCGATGAAAAAATATCCAAAACAGTATTACATTTTAATTTATGCCATCATCGTTGTCATTATTTTTATTATCTTTTTTTGGAGTATTCGGCAAATAACAATTAACAATCAAGAAACAAAAATAATCAGCTATGTAAAGTAGGTGAAAAATGAAAAAAATAAAGAATATGATTATCACAAGAATCATTTTGATGATCTTCGCCATTATTTTATTAATCATTCCATGGTATCAATTGGGATTTGATTTTCCATCCATCATGGCCGGTGGAAAAATCATTATCGATACCAAGTATATCGTGGTTGGTTTTCTTTATATTTTGTTGATTCTTTTAAAAGTTTTCGAAGCACAAAATATCGAAAGACAAAAAAAAGACTTAAAGATGCTTTGTAATTTAGAAGAAACAATGGAAAAAATCTTACAAAACGCCCTCTTAATGATTTTAGCATATAACGGATTTATTACAGTCATAATTCCCGTTCTCATCATTGCCAAAATGATGATCACAGACACGATGAAAAATATGAGTGCCGATAATGGAAAAATGTTAGAAAAAAGTCGTTTAGGAATATGCGAAAAAGGGGTATTACACATTGGGATCATCTTCTTATTATTCTATAACTTACCATTTGAATTATGGAATTTTTATTTCGCTGATGCTTGCATTATCATAGCTACAATCCTAAGTGTTTTAAATGGAACGATATACTATTTTCAAGCAAAAAATTTAATTGTTGCAAAAAAGTAACTCTCTTTAGAGAGTTTTTCTTTATAGAAAGGTGAAAAAATGGCAAAAATAATCGTCATCGAAGGAACAGATTGTTCAGGAAAAGAAACGCAAACCCAAATTCTGGTAAAAGAATTAGAAAAGATGGGAAAAAAAGTATGGTATACCTCGTATCCAAATTATCATGCACCAACTGGAAAGATCATAGCAGGACCTTATTTAGGAAAAGAACAGGAGAAAGAAAGTTGGTTTCCAGAAAACGCGAGTCAGGTAAATCCCAAAGTAGCAAGTCTTTATTTTGCAGCGGACCGTTATTATGATTTGCCAAATATTCTCCAACATCAAAAAGATGATGATTACATCATATTCAATCGCTATACATATTCGAACATGGCTCATCAAGGTGGTAAAATCAAAGACAAAAAAGAAAGACAGGATTTCTATCGATGGATGGAAGAATTAGAATTTGGACTATTAAACCTTCCCGTTCCCGATATTCGCATTTTTTTGCACATGCCTCTCACTGCTGAAACTTTATTAAGAAAAAGTCGAGTTCATGAAAAATTAGATGAACATGAAAAAGATGAAAAACATCTCCAAAATGCAGAAAAAGCATATATAGAAATTGCCAAACTTTATCATTTTTATCAAATAGAATGTACGACAAAATCAAATTTGAAAAGGAAAGAAACAATCAAAAACAAAGAACAAATTGCCAAAGAAATTTGGGATATTTTGCAAAATGAAGAAGGATTGAAAAAGCTTTCCAACCAGAAATTTTAAAAATAGTGAAAAAAGAAAAGAAGAAAAGAAAAATTCGGAAATTCAATTTCTTCTTTTTGTTTGAAAATAGATACCAAACGAATGTTTGAAAAAATGTTGACAAACAGATCAATTCTATAATAAAATGAACTTGTAATTCAAAACATATGGAGGAAAATATGAAAACAACAAAAGATATCAAAGATAAAGATAAAGCATTAGAACAAGTACTAGCTGATATTGAAAAACAATTTGGAAAAGGAGCCATTATGAAGTTGGGTGGACAAGAACACATGGAAGTAGAAGTTACATCCAGTGGTTCACTTTCTTTAGACATTGCCCTTGGTGTGGGAGGATATCCAAAAGGAAGAATTATTGAAATATATGGTCCAGAATCTTCTGGAAAAACAACCTTTGCTCTGCAAGCCATTGCTGAAGTCCAAAAAACTGGTGGAAGAGCGGCCTTCATTGATGCCGAACATGCGCTAGATCCAGTATACGCAAAAAACTTAGGAGTAAACATTAATGAATTGTTATTATCCCAACCAGATACAGGCGAACAGGCATTGGAAATATGTGAAGCACTCGTCCGTAGTGAAGCGGTAAACATCATTGTCATCGACTCCGTTGCCGCTTTAGTTCCACAAGCAGAAATCGATGGAGATATGGGAGATAGTCATGTGGGACTTCAAGCACGTCTAATGAGCCAAGCCCTCCGAAAATTATCTGGAACGATTAACAAAACCAAAACAACGGCCATTTTCATCAATCAATTGCGTGAAAAAGTAGGAATTATGTTTGGTAACCCAGAAACGACACCAGGAGGAAGAGCCTTAAAATTTTATTCAACCATTCGCCTAGATGTACGAAGAGGAGAACAAATTAAACAAGGAGAAACGGTGATTGGAAACCGGACGAATATCAAAGTAGTAAAAAATAAAGTCGCTCCTCCATTTAAAACAGCTAGTGTAGACATTATGTATGGAGAAGGTGTCAGTCGTGAAGGAGAAATCATCGATATTGCCAGCGAAATTAACATTTTAGAAAAAAGTGGTGCATGGTATTCATACAATGGAGAAAAAATAGGACAAGGAAAAGAAAATGTCAAAGCCCTTTTAAAAGAAAATAAAACCTTAAAAGAAGAATTGGAAACGAAAATCAGAAACCATTATGGATTCAATTCCAAAGCTAAAAAAGAGGAAGAAGAAAAATAATTTACTAAAAAAAATAATCCCAAATTTTTGACAGAAAATGGATTATTTTTTTAATGGAAGCAAAGAGAAATTTCTTTTTTCTTGTAAAATGGGAAATTTGTACTTATAATAAAAATATAGATTAGAAAAGGATCTATACGTGTAGGAGGAAAATATGGAACAATTCATGTGGTCCCTCTTAACTTTTGTAATTGGAATTTTTGTTGGAGCGCTATTCATCGTGTTCATCAACTATATGAAAGGAAATAGTGCAGAAAAAAAAGCTGATAAATTTTTAGAGGATGCCAAAAAAGAAGCAGAAAAACAAAAACGTGATCGCCTCTTAGAAATAAAAGAAGAGTCTTATAAACTAAAGCAAGAAGTAGATAGTGAAATTAAACAAAAAAAAGCAGAAGTCAAAGAAATGGAAGAACGTTTACTACAACGTGAATCAAGTTTAGATAAACGAGATGAAATGCTACAAAAACGCGATGCAGTGTTAGAAGAAAAAGACTCTAATCTATTAGCAAAACAAAAAGAATTGCAAGAAAAAGAAGTTAAAATGGACGAAATGTACAAAGAGGAAATGACGTTATTAGAAAATATCGCCAAATTCTCAAAAGAAAAAGCACACGACATGATTATGAAACGAGTGGAAGAAGACATGTCAAAAGAAATTGCAACGTATTGCAAAGAAAAAGAGCAAGAAGCAAAATTAAACGCGCACGAAAGAGCCAAACAATTAATCGTCGAAAGTATGTCGCGTTATTCTGAGGACGTTGCAAGTGAACAAACCGTAAGTACGATTAGTCTGCCAAGTGATGAAATGAAAGGACGATTAATCGGACGAGAAGGAAGAAATATTCGTACCATCGAATCGGTGACTGGAGTAGACTTGATCATTGATGATACACCGGAAGCAATTGTAATTTCAAGTTTTGATCCATTACGTCGAGAAATTGCCAAAATCACCATTGAAACCTTAATTAAAGATGGGCGAATTCATCCGGCCCGCATCGAGGAAGTATATGATAAAGTTTCCAAGGATTTAAATACCAAAATCACCGAATTAGGTACAGAAGCCATTTATGAGTTAGGAATTACCAAAATGGATCCAGAACTCATTAACTTAATTGGAAAATTAAATTTCCGAACGAGTTATGGTCAAAATGCTTTACAACATTCAAAAGAAGTAGCTTATTTAACGGGACTCATGGCTTCCGAATTAGGAGAAAATGTCATGATGGCCAAAAGAGCAGGATTATTACATGATATTGGAAAATCGATTGATTTTGAAGTAGAAGGCAGTCATGTAGAAATCGGTGTAGACATTGCCAAAAAATATCATGAAGACGAAATTGTCATCAATGCGATTGCCTCTCATCATGGAGATACCGATAAAAATTCCGTCATCGCTGCTTTAGTCGAAGTAGCAGATACCCTTTCTGCTGCAAGACCGGGCGCTCGCAATGACTCTTTGGATAATTACATCAAGCGATTAGAACAATTAGAAGAAATTGGTAATTCTTTTGAAGGCGTCGAAAAAACCTTTGCAATGCAAGCGGGTAGAGAAGTTCGGGTAATGGTAAAACCAGATGAAATCGACGATGCCACCAGTTACAAAATTGCCAGAGAAATGAAAGAAAAAATTGAAGCAGAAATGCAATATCCTGGAACCATTAAGATTATTGTCATTCGAGAATCAAGAGCACAGGAAGAAGCAAAATAATCGTGTTTATACCAAAAACTACAAAATCAATGTAGTTTTTCTTTTGTTTCCATTCAAAAATCGATATACTAGAGAAAAGAAGGTAGAAAAATGTTATTAGTTTCATGGAATGTTGCAGGATTTCGTTCCTGTTTAAAAAAGGGATTTGCCGATTTTTTTGAACGCGTAAATGCCGATATCATTTGTTTACAAGAATCAAAAATTACGGATAAAGAACTAGAATTTCGACCAGTTGGATATGATATTATCATCAATCCTGCTGAAAAAAAAGGATATGCCGGAACGCTCATTTACACCAGAGTAAAGCCTTTACATGTTTCATTAAATATGAACATAGAAAAACACGATCACGAAGGAAGAATAATCACATTAGAATTTCCTGATTTTTATTTAATCAATGTTTATGTTCCTAATTCCAAAAGAGAATTATTACGCTTAGACTATCGAATGGAATGGGAAGATGACTTTCGAAAATATGTGAAAGCATTAGAAAAAAAGCATCCCGTAATCATTTGTGGAGATTTCAATGTCTGTCATGAAGAAATCGATATAACAAACCCCAAACAAAATGAAAGAAGTGCAGGATTTACCATCGAAGAAAGAAACAAAATGACTGAACTTTTAAAATCGGGATATATCGATACCTATCGCCACCAAAATCCAACCAAAAAAATGTATACATGGTGGAGTTATTTTGCCAATGCGCGAGAAAGAAACATTGGATGGCGTTTGGATTATTTTCTCATATCAAAAAAACTTCTTCCAAGAATGAAAGAAGCCTTTATCTATAATGGAATTTATGGAAGTGATCACTGTCCAATTGGTTTAGAAATCCAAGACGAATAATTAATTTCCACTTTCTCTTACTTCCATAATAACCGGTAGAATAATAGGATGTCTTCCGGTTAATTCACTAATATATGGATGAAGTTCTAAAATAATTTGATTTTTTAAATCGGTATAATTATAACTACCATTTTGTAAAGATTTGTTGACAATTTCGCCAACTTTTCTTTCAATTTGATTAATTAACTCTCCATTTTCATTAACCATAACAAATCCTCTCGTTGTAACATTCGGTTTAATTAAGAGTTTTCTTGTCAGAGGATTAATATTTAAAATCGTTAATAAAATTCCATCTTTACTCATCAATTTTCGATCTTTTAAAACAACCGAACCAATATTTCCAATCCGTGAACCATCGACATAAACATCTCCAGCAGGGACACTTTCTCCACGTGTAATACCATTTTCATCTAATAAAAGTACATCCCCATTTTGACAAATAAAGATATTTTCATCTGGAATATCACACTGTTTGGCAATTTCTTTATGAGCCATTAACATTCGATACTCACCATGCATTGGCATAAAATATTCTGGCTTAATTAATCGAAGCATTAATTTTAATTCATCTTCTTTGGCATGCCCAGAAGTGTGAATATCACTAAACTCGGTATTTGTAAATACCTTGACACCTTTTAAGTAAAGTTTGTTGATAACACGGTTTACACTTTCGGCATTTCCTGGAATGGGCTTGGAAGAAAAGACAACCAAATCATCATTAAGTAAAGAAATTTGTTTATGCACCCCATTAGCGATGCGTGATAAAGCAGCTAAAGGTTCACCTTGACTACCAGTACACAAAATACAAATTTCATTTCGCTTTAAACTCTTGGCTTTATTGGTATCAATAAAAATGCTTCGATCCGTCAAAAGGCCATTATTTAATGCCAGTTCAATACTAGTTTCCATACTTCTTCCAAAGACAATAATCTGCCGATTATATTTTTTACAAGTCTCAACGATGTGTTTGACACGGTAAATATTTGAAGCAAAGGTTGCAATAATAATTCGTCCGTGATGACGACCAATAATATCATTTAAAGTTTCATCTACACAACTTTCACTTTTGGAAAAACCTTCAGATAGCGCATTGGTACTATCACTTAACAACAGCTTAACACCTTCTTGACCAATGCGAGCCATTTTATGTAAATCGGCCATCGGACCAATCGGAGTAAGATCGAATTTAAAATCTCCTGTTTCAAAGATGACGCCATTAGGAGTATGAATAGCCATGGCATAACTATCTGGAATGGAATGAGTAGTATTGACAAATTCCACTTCAAAATTTTTAAACTTTAAAATGGTGTCTTCATTATAAATTTGAATATTTTCATATTTTATATTGTTATCATTTAATTTGTTTCGAATTAAATCGGTTGCAATACGCGGCGCATAAATAACCGGAATATCCACATTTTGAAGTAAAAAAGCAATGCCTCCAATATGATCTTCATGACCATGTGTAATAATTAAAGCTTTAATGCGTTCTTGATTTTGCTTTAAATAAGTAACATCTTGAATTACATAATCAACACCCATTAACTCACTTTCTGGAAACATGACACCTGCATCGATAATCAACAGTTCCTCTCCATGCGATACCACATACATGTTTTTTCCAACTTCACCAAGTCCACCTAAAGCAATAATGGACGTACAAGACCCTTTATTTTTCATAAAATCGTTCCTTTCAAAATAAAAAAATAAAAGTTTTTTAAGTAGGTAAATTATAACGCAATTTCTTTGTTTTGTCTAGGTATTTATGCTATACTTACTAAAGAGGTGGTAAAAAATGAAAGAGCACAAAGGCTTTACACTCGTAGAATTACTCGCCGTCATTGCCATCCTTGGAATCATCATGGGAATTGGTGCCATGTCGGTTGTCAGTATCTTATCACACCAACAAGACACACTAAATGAAGAGATGAGAAAAAATTTGCAAGATGCCGCTGTTGCCTATGCCGAAAAACATCACCTTCGTCTAACAACTTGTCAAGTAACGTTTGATCCACAAAATAAAGAAGCAGACGATGCCAATAAATCTTGTTATAAAATGGTTCAAATCAAAGATATCGTCGATGATGGAATATTCTCGGACGGTGCCAATCATTGTAACCATGAAGAATATATTTTAATATATAAAGCAAATAAAGGAAATTACACTCAAATAGAATCATATGTTGAAGAAAACATCTGTCAAAGTTAGGGGGATGAAAATGGGACTATTCAATAAATTAAAAAATATAATTTCCAAAAAAGAAGAAGTCAAAAATACAGAAACGAAACAAGAATTACAAACCTATGAAAAAGGATTAACCAAAACCAGAGAAGAATTTGTTTCCAAACTAAGTTTACTAGGACATAAATATACCAAAGTCAGTGAATCGTACTATGAAGAATTAGAAGATTTGTTAATTATGGCAGACATTGGCGTAAATACTGTCATGAAATTTATGGACCGCATTCGAAAAAGAGTCAAAGAAGAAAATATTAGTGATATTGACTATTTAAACGAAGTCATTGTCGATGAACTTTTCATCATCTACGTCAGTGGCGAATCATTATCCGTCAAAATTAACGAACAAGTAGGACCAACCATTGTCTTGATGATCGGAGTAAATGGAGTAGGAAAAACCACGACCATTGCCAAACTTGCGCATAAATATAAAAATTTAGGAAAAAAAGTCATGTTAATCGCCGCCGATACCTTTCGAGCAGGAGCAGTGCCACAACTAGAAGAATGGGCCACCAAAACCGGTAGTTTATTTTATGGAGAAGCCAATTGTGACCCATCAAGCATCATCTATGATGGATTAAAAAAAGCCCTAGAAGAAAAAGCTGATTACGTATTTATTGACACCGCGGGAAGATTACAAAATAAAGTAAATTTAATGAAAGAATTAGAAAAAATGAATAAAGTAATTGCGAGTATCATTCCAAATGCACCTCATGAAACGTTATTAGTCATCGATGCCACAACAGGTCAAAACGGAATCATGCAAGCCAAAGCATTTAAAGAAATCACCAATATTACCGGAATTGTTTTAACCAAATTAGACGGTACGGCGAAAGGTGGTATCGTCCTAGCCATCAAAGAAGAAGTAGGCATTCCTGTAAAATTTATTGGTCTAGGAGAAAAAATGGAAGATCTCCAAGTATTTGATATTGAAAACTATATCTATGGCTTGTTTAAGGATATGGTCAAATAATGGAAAAATTTGTATACTATGCAAGATTATATGATTGTTACGGAGAATTACTAAGTGAAAATGAAAAAGACACGTTTTCTAGCTATTATGAAGAAAATTTATCGATGCAAGAAATCGCCGATTTAAAAAAAATTAGTAAAAGTGCCGTCGGATCAACACTCAAAAAAACCGAGATGAAACTCGCCACATTTGAACGTGTTCTTCATCTAGAAGCAAAGCGTCAACAATTAAGTAAGATTCTTGCAAAAATAAAAGATGAAAATTTAAAAAAAGAATTAAAAAAACTAATAGATTAGGATGTGAAATATGTTTGAATATATGGGTGAACGCCTTTCGAATGCCATGAAAAACATTCGGGGTCTTGGAAGAATTACCGAAGAAAACATTAGTGATGCCATGCGGGAAATTCGCTTAGCTTTACTAGAGGCAGATGTCAATTATCAAGTAGTCAAAGAATTTATTCAAAAAGTCAAAGAGAAAGCATTAGGAATGGAAGTTCAAAAGAGCTTAAAACCAGACGAATTATTTATCAAAATTGTCAAAGATGAATTGATTGAATTACTCGGTGGAGAAAGCGTTCCTCTTGAAACGAGTAAAAATCCAACCATTGCCATGCTCGTCGGACTACAAGGAAGTGGAAAAACCACTACTTGTGGAAAACTAGCCAATTACTTACGAAAAAAAGAACAGAAAAAACCCCTTTTGGTAGCGTGCGATGTATATCGTCCAGCTGCCATTGAACAGTTAAAAGAAATTGGGGCTTCACTAGACATTCCAGTTTATACGGAAGGCAAAATTAATCCGACAACCATCGTAGAACATGCACTAAATTATGCCAAAGAAAATCATTATGATTACATTCTCATTGATACCGCCGGACGTTTACACATTGATACCCAACTCATGGATGAATTAAAAGAAATCATTGCCATTGCTCATCCGCATGAAATCTTATTGGTGATTGATGCCATGATGGGACAAGATGCCATCAATGTCATCACTGGATTTAATGAATCACTAGGACTAACTGGAACCATTTTAACCAAACTAGATGGAAATACTAAAGGAGGAGTAGCCCTCTCCGTAAGACATTTGACAAACGTTCCGATTAAATTTGTCGGAGATAGCGAAAAATTAGATGGATTAAGTTCTTTTCATCCAGCTCGAATGGCCGGACGTATACTAGACATGGGAGACATCATGTCCATTGCCGAAAAAGTCGAAAATGTAATTGATACCGACGAAGCTGAAAAACAAATGGAAAGAATGAAAAAAGGAAAATATGATTTGGAAGATTTTTTAACCAATTTAAAACAAATCAAAAAATTAGGGCCTCTAGAAAATATTTTAAAGATGTTACCAGGAGCAAGAAAAATGGGAATCAATAAAATCGACATTGATCCCAAACAAATGGCTCATATTGAAGCCATCATCTTATCGATGACACCTCAAGAAAGAAGACATCCAGAAATATTAAAAGCATCGCGAAAACAAAGAATTAGCAAAGGATCTGGTCGACCAGTCGAAGAAATTAATCGTCTTTTAAAACAATTTGAAGAAATGAAAAAAATGATGAAGATGATGAGTGGAAAAAACTACAATTTTCCATTCTAGGAAAATAACCTAAGCAAGGTTATTTTTTTCACATAAGATACTGTAGAAAGGAATGGATATTATGTTTGAAACTGACCGTTGCTGTGGGAAAGAAACTGCCTTTGCAGCAGGAACGATGGATATGAATAATCCAATGGATATGAATATGGATATGGCTTTTGACATGAAAATGCCATATAATTCATGTTGTAATATGACGGCACCAACAATGTGTCCACCCATTTATGAATGTCCGAAAGAAAGAATATGTCACCGTACTATCAACTACGAAGTTCCCCATATGATTCCTTGTCATACCAAAATGATTAATCATCACGTTTATCATCATACGTATCAACCATGTTATTCTTATTCAGAAGAAGACGAATATGCAAATGTATATGACAATCGTTGCTGCTAAAAGACCTATCGGTCTTTTTTTCAAAAAGGATATTATTGAGTTTCTACTAATAAATATGATAAAGTAATGATGAAAGCGGTGACGAAATGAACTTTCTAACAGATCAAGAACAAATCATAAAAGAAGTTTTAAAACAAGAAGGATATGAAGAAGAAGTATCTTTAAAACCAAATTCGAAACCAGAACTCGGCGAATACCAATACAACGGAATAATGAGTTTAGCCAAGAAACATGGTCAAAATCCTCTGGAAGTTGCAAAGAATATTGCAAGTAAATTACAAAAAATAAACAGTTTTGAAAATGTCAATGTGGCCGGTCCAGGATTTTTAAATATCACATTTTCAACCTCAAGTTTATTAGAATATTTAAACCAAAAACAAAAAGAAGAGTTGGTACAAAAATTACCATCGAAAAAAATTGTCATCGACTATGGTGGACCAAATGTTGCAAAAGTATTACATGTTGGACATTTACGGAGTGCAAATATTGGCGAATCACTAAAACGTTTAGCAAAATGTTTAGGGATGGAAGTAATCAGTGACATTCACTTAGGAGATTATGGCTTACAAATGGGAATGATTATGTTAGAAATTCAAAATCGTTATCCAAACTTACCGTGTTTCGAAGAAAACTTTCAAGGAAAAACCATTCCCGATTTTAAAATTACCAACGAAGATTTAATCGATTTATATCCAATTGCAAGCAAAAAAGCCAAAGAAAACGAAGAAGTGATGCAACAAGCAAGAAACATCACCTATCTATTCCAAAACAATCATCCCGGTTATAAAGCGTTATGGCATGCCATTATAAAAGTATCATTAAAAGATATGAAAGAATTATACCAACGTCTTTGCGTGGACTTTGATTTGTGGAAAGGGGAAAGTGATGCCGAAGTATTTATTCCAGAAATGATCGAATACTTAAAGCAAAAACAATTAATCAAAGAAAGTGAAGGAGCTCAAATTATAGAGGTATCCAATCCAGAAGATAAAGTATCCATTCCACCTTTACTATTAATCAAATCCAATCAAACGGTTTCTTATGAAACAACCGATTTAGCAACGATTTGGGAACGTGAAAAATCCCTACATCCAGACGAAATCTGGTATGTTGCGGATAAACGACAAGAACTTCACTTCACCCAAGTATTTCGTGCTGCCAAAAAAAGTCAAATTGTCAAAGAAGATACCAAATTAGAATTTATTGGTTTTGGCACCATGAATGGCATCGATGGAAAACCATTTAAAACCAGAGAAGGCGGAGTAATGTCTTTAAGAAACTTATTAAATATTGTAAAAACCTCCACCGAAAAAAATATGATTCCATCCATTACAGGCGAAGAGCGTTTAAAACTCGCCGATATCATTGCTGTCGGAACCATTAAATTTGCAGATCTTTTATCGCATCGAAATACAGATTACATTTTTGATATCGATAAATTTAGCGATGTCAATGGAAAAACCGGTCCCTTTATCTTATATTCGACCATCCGCATGAAATCTCTCCTAGAAAAAGCAAAAGAAGAGTCCAATCAAGAACTTCAATTTAAAAAATTAAAAGGAAAAAGTGATAAACGGGTTCTTTTAGAAACGTTAAAACTTCAAAGTGTGTTAGAAAGTGCCTTCGAACAAAAATCGCTTCATGAAATTACCAATTATCTCTATTTATTAGATAATACCTACAATAATTTTTATGCGGAGAATCGAATCTTAACCGAACCAGATGAAGAATTAAAACAAACCTGGATTGCGATGACCAAATATATTTACCAAATCAATTTGTTATTACTAGATATCTTAGCCATTCCAATTCCACCGAGAATGTAGAAGAATCTGAAAACCTCCCAGAGTAATTCTTGTCTTTTTAAAATGCAAAACTTATAATAAAAGTAGGAAGTGAAATTATGACAAACGTACCAACCCATGTGGCAATTATCATGGATGGAAATGGCCGTTGGGCAAAAGAAAGAAATATGCCAAGAACCTATGGTCACAAAAAAGGCTCCGAAAATTTAAAAAAATTGAGCTTTTATATCTTTGACCAAGGAATCAAATATTTAAGTGTCTATTGTTTTTCTACTGAAAATTTTAATCGACCACAAGAAGAAGTAGATTATTTAATGAATTTATTTGTAGAAAAATTTCAAACCGAATTTTCAGAATACAAAAAGAAAAATATTCGCGTTGTTTTTAGTGGAAGAAGAGAAAACTTACGCGCTGATGTTTTAAAAGCAATGGATACCATTACCGAAGAAACAAAGGAAAATACGCGAGCAACCTTAAATTTATGCTTAAACTATGGAGGACAATACGAAGTCATCGATGCCATGAAAAAAATCATTCAAGAAAACATCGCCATCGAAAAAATAACACCACAAGACTTGTACCATTATATGTATCAAGATTTACCACCTGTCGACTTTGTAATTCGTACCAGTGGTGAAAAAAGATTAAGTAATTTTATGCTGTATCAATCGAGTTATGCCGAATTTTATTTTCCAGAAACTTACTTTCCCGCTTTTGATGAAAAAGAATTTGATAAAGCCCTCGATATTTACTTGCATCGAGACCGTCGATTTGGAAATATAAAAGAAAAATAGCAATTTTGAAGAAATAGTGTTATAATCACCTGCAAAGGTGATTTTTTATGCCTGATAAAGAAGCAAGAGATTTTATATGGATGGTATTAAATGACTATACCAAAAGAAAAGCCTATAAAAAATTAAGTTTAGAAGATCGAAACATCTTTCAAAACATTATCCTAACGTATTTACATTATGTTGAAAAACCCCAATTTCATATTATAATTGATGTCTATAAAAGATTGTATATTAACTCAGAATCTCTAATCGAAAATAATTTCTCAGAAGAAGAAGTGCAAGGTCTAGCCGAAGTATATGATTATATCAGCGCTTTTAATTTTGATAAAGATTATTTCAACATTTTTACAACATCCTTACTCATTCATATCAAACTTTACTCAAAATGTGTTGGCAAAGAGTTCGGAGGAAAACTACGCGATTCTACAGCCATTTTATATGATACCAACTACGAAGTTCCAGATGCTGAAACAGCAAAAGAATTCTTTAACGGTCTCATTCCGATTTCCAATGAAATTTTTGCTCCATTAGAAAAAGGAGAGATTTTTGAATACATTGAATCCTGTGTCATTTTAACAGTCAGACTCATTCGTTATCAACCATTTGCCGATGGCAACAAAAGAACGTTCCGCGCCCTTTTAAATTTATTATTAAAACGAATTAATATTTTACCTATTTATATTGAGCTAGAAGAAAGACAAGTATATAAACAAGCATTATTAAAAGCCATCAAAGAAGAAGATTATCACGACATCATTAATTTTTATTATTACAAAATTTGTTCCTCTTTAGTCACCCTCGATTTAAATCATACAAAATATTACGATACAGACTTTCCAATTAGAGAAAAAATATGATAAAATAAAACCATGGAAAGTAGTGACGAATATGAAAAAAAATGGCTATACCATACCCGAATTATTAGTAATAATTGCATTATTAGGAATTGTCACCATTTTTGGAATCATGAAAGCAAGTTATGCCTTCAGCGAAGTAAATAACACCGAAGAACAAAAACAAGCCGTCAAAGAATTGGTTGAACATGCCAGTGTTTCCTATGCCAAAAGTAAAGAAGACTGGAATAAAGACGAAGTCGTTTACGTCTTTGCAAAAGAAGTAGCACAAGCGGGATTTCTCTTTGAAAAAGATGAATATAATTCCATGAAAGTAAAAATAACGTTTGATCAAGAAAAAAATACCTTTCAGGCAGAAGTAGTTGAATAATGGCAATCACCAAAACAGATTTTTTAGAATATTCTCGCTGTCCAAGATATGCAGCTTTAGAAAAAGTGAATAAAGATCGATTAGAAGCAGACGTCTCTTACGAAGAATATAAAAATAAAGAATACAAAAATAAATTAGAAGAATTATGTGCATCCATGTTTGAAGTAGACGACCAAAATAACATCCTAGAAGATAAAATTAATGTGGAAAATAAACAACTAGAAGCCATGATGGATTACTATAAACAAGTAGAAATTGAAGCAGGAAAACAAGTGGAAAAAATGTTTCCAGGAAAAACCATCTATGCCGAAGAAACCAAGAGTCAAGAAAGTTTTGACTGTTCTTATCATGGCTTGAAATTTTTGTGTTATGTAGATATTTATAACGAATCTCAAGAAGAAATCAATATCATTGAAGTAAAAGCAACAACATCCCAAAAATATACATCCTTACAAGGAGGATATACAAAAAATCAAAAATTTTCGATCTTTACCAAAAAAGAGAATATCTATTATTTAAAAGAATATCAAGAAGATTATCCCCTAGAACAAGAAATGCCTCTTGAAAAGTACATAAAATTAAAAGAAAAGTTAAAAGATCGGTATCAAATAGGAGCTTATATTTATGATTTAGCAGTCCAAAGATTTATCATCGAAAGAGAATATGAAGAAACCAAAAGTCAAGAAAAGAAAAAGAAGATCCACTACTACCTAGCCGTTTTAAACGCCGATTATATTTTTGATGGAACCTATGAAAATCAAAAGCCAATATATCGAAAAGATTCATTTGGTAACGAATTAATCACGTTTTTTGCACTCGATGAATTAACGGAAGAACTGCAAGAAAAAGTAAAAAAAGACGCGGATCAAATATATGAAAATTTAAAAAGAAGCGATGCCGCTGCCTGTCCGCTTTCGACATCTTGCAATTATCAAAAACAAACCCAATGTAAATATTTTGACAGAGTATGTGCTAGCCACGTTCCCAAAAAGAATTCAGCGTTAAGTTATATGAATAGTGGTCATGGCTTTAAAGATGAAAATAACCAAATCCATAAAGGATTACAACTCATTAATGAAGGATATATCCATTTACTAGATATTCCAGATCGTTGGATTACAAATCCCAATCATCGAATTCAACGTGATTGTACACTACATCATACAAGATACATCGATAAGGCCAAAATCATCGCTGGTTTAAAAGAAATCAAATATCCAATTTATCATTTGGACTTTGAAACATTTCCCTGTCCAGTTCCTCGTTTTCAAGGAGAAAGTCCATTTACCCAATCTCCCTTCGAATTTAGTTTACATATTGAACATCATCCGGGTGCCTGTGACTTTGATCGAGATAATATAGTTTTTCTAGCCAAGACCATGGAAGATGAACGAAAACAACTCATTGAAACATTACTAGCAAACGTCGATGTCAATCAAGGTACTTTATTTGCACAAAATGTTGCTTTTGAAAAGGGAAGAATTAAAGAACTAGCTAATTGTTTTCCAGAATATAAAGAAAAACTAATGAAACTCTATGATCGTGGCTTTGATTTACTATGGATTGTCAGAAATCATAAGGAAATGTATGAAAAATTGGGAGTAGAAAATGCCGAATGTATAAACTTTTATCAAGAACAATTAAGTGGTTCTTATTCCATTAAAAAGACTTTGCCCGTATTTTCCAATTTATCTTATGAAAATTTAACCGTAAAAAATGGAACAGAAGCCATTATTGAATATGCCAATTATAATAAAATGAGTCCAGAAGAAAGAAAAATCAAACAAGAAGCATTACGAATCTATTGTAAACAAGATACATGGGCCATGGTTGAAATATTAAATGCCTTACGAATCCTTGTAAAATGAGTGTCCAAAAAATGTATAATTCTTGTATGATTTCCAAAAGCTTTAGTATGATAGTAATGTAAGGACGTGAGCAAATGTTATACCCATCAATTGACAAGCTATTAAATATAGTGGATTCGAAATATATGTTGGTCCATGTTGCCAGCCGACGTGCAAAGCAAATGTTGGAAAATAATCATTATCAAATGAATGAACGAGACTATGTCAACAAAAAACCACTGGGAAGAGCTTTAGAAGAGGTAGAAAAAGGACTTATTAAGGTACAAACCGAACATGAATAGGTCTTTTTTTATAAGGAAAAGAACATGAAAAGAAAAATAATTTTATTAGGAATCATCATATTTCTTGGAATTCTAGGAATTATCATGGCATTTCAATATTCAGAAAAAATAGAGAAAAAATCATTTCAAATTCAATATCAAGCAGAAAATGAAGAAATGAAAACGTTTGAATTAACCGATGAAGCCCTCGTCAAAGAATTAAATCAATATATCAAAGAAATCAAACAAATTCCGGAAGAAGAAGTAGGAGAAATCGGAGAATATAACATTTCTTGTGTCATTCAAATTAATCAAGATACCACCATTGATTTTGACAAAGATCGACCATCCAGAGCCTTTCTCCATCGAGATGAAAACACCTATTTGATTAACGGAGATAATGAATTGTTTCAAAAAATAATTCTCCATGTAGAAGGCAAAGAAAACGACCTAAATCAGATTTGCCAGTATGAAAAGATCTATGAAATCATCAATGTTATAGATAGCAATGATCAAAATTATCAGTTTATCACCATCAAAGATCAAGAGAAAAAAGAAATTGTAACCATTAAAACGGAGAAAACATTACAAGATTTTCAAGAAGGACAATTCTATTTATTTCAAATGGATGGACCAAAAGCCTCTTTTTCTTTAGAAGACTTTTTTGAAAAATCTACGATCAAACAAGCAACCATTTCAACCCTTGACCACCCAAACACCATGAAATGCCCCGAAAATTGAGAAAAAATATCCAAAAATACTTGTCAGCAGAAAAAAAGTATGGTAACATTAATTTGTTCCAATTTTTGGGGAATTAGCTCAGCTGGCTAGAGCACCACGTTTGCACCGTGGGGGTCAAGGGTTCGAATCCCTTATTCTCCACCAAATAGATAAACAACGCACTTGCTAAAAGTGCGTTTTTATGTTATGATGAATTTGTCAAGGAAACTTGCATAAAATAAAAAAGGAATACCTAATTTTGACG
>CANQAU010000002.1 GCA_947588935.1 uncultured Bacilli bacterium | reverse complement strand
TTCTATGTGGAGCACCAAACGTTCGTGTTGGTTTAAAATCTCCACTTGTCAAAGTCGGCGGAATGGTTTCTGGATTTACCATTACAGAGAAAAAAATTGCCGGTGTTCTAAGTCAAGGAATGCTTTGTGCAATGGATGAACTAGGAATTGGAGCAAGTCATGAAGGAATCATGGAATTACCCGAAGATGCTCCACTTGGAATGGATTTAAAAGAATACCTACCGGTAGAAGACATCATTATTGAAATCGATAATAAATCATTAACCAACCGTCCAGATTTATGGGGACACTATGGAATTGCCAGAGAAATTGCAGCCATTACCAAACATGAATTATTACCTCTAGAACTTCTAGAACCTCAAAATAATCGAGAAGATTTAGATGTAGTCATTAAAGACACGAAAAATTGCAATCGTTACTGTGCCATTCGTGTGGAAAATTTAAAAAACAATCAAACGCCATATGAGATGCAAATATTCTTATATTATGCCGGAATGAGAAGCATTTCCCTCTTTGTAGACTTAACCAATTTCGTCATGTTAGAACTGGGAACACCGATGCATGCCTTTGACAATCGCGTCGTAAAAAATATTGTCGTCGATCATGCCAAAGAAGGAAGTACCTATCAAACCCTAGATGGAATCGAAAGAAAATTAAACAAAGAGATTCTTATGATAGAAAATGGAAAAAAATATTTTGGAATAGCTGGAATTATGGGTGGCTTAGATAGTGAAATATTAAAGGACACCTCAGCCATTTTTATTGAAAGTGCCAATTTTGATTCTACGAACATTCGCAAATCGGCCACGGCATTAGGTCTTCGTACAGAAGCCAGTGCAAGATATGAAAAAAGCCTAGATCCAAATATGGCCTTAACCGCTTTAAAACGTTTCCTTTATTTATTACAAAATGAAAATCATGAAATGGAAATTACTTCCAATCTCACAGACATTTATCCAAATCCTCTGGAAGAAAAAATAGTAGAACTCGAAAAATCATTTTTAGATACCTATATGAGTTTTTCCCTTCCAAGTGAAAAAGTGCATGAAATATTAACTTCTCTTGGTTTTCAAGTCAAAGAAGAAAAAGAAAAGTATATCATTACCGTTCCAACCTTTCGAGCAACCAAAGATATTACCATGAATGCCGATATCATCGAAGAATTAGCAAGAATGTATGGATATGAAAACTTTGAAATGAAACCATTGAAATTAGATTTAACTTTCCACGAACATGAAAATATGTGGGATGAAGAGTACACCGTCAAAAGATTTTTAGCAACCGCATACAATCTAAATGAAGTAAACTCTTATTTATGGTATGAAAGCAGTATGTTAAATAAAATGGGAATCATCAAAGAGGGAGTAAAATTACTAGAAAAATCAGAAAATAATATTTTGCGTGACGATTTAAGCTTATCTCTTCAAAGTATTGTCCGAAATAACTTAAGAAACATGCGTGAATGCAATATTTTTGAAATTGGTACGGTCATTAAAAATGGAGAAAATCATCGCCATTTAAGTATTGTTTTAGCATCAGAAGAAAATAAAATCGAAGAAAACTACTATGCAGCAAAAGAAATCATCAGCCATCTATTTGCATCCTTAAAAGGACGACAAGTCACTTATGAATCAGGAGTAGAATTTGATTATTACAATCCAGAATTTTCAAAAACAATCTACATCGATCAACAACCAATGGGAACATTAGGAATTTTAAAAAGTAAAATTGCCAATTACGTTGGAAAGAAAAAAAGTGTCGTTTGCGTAGAAATTGATTTTGATCAATATCATCAACTATCTCGGCAAACAAAAGAATTTGTTCCAGCAAGTAAATACCCAACCGTCGAACTAGATTATACCATTATCGCTGGTTTAGAAGATAAATACGAAGTACTAGAAAAGATCTTAAAAGAATTTCAAAGTCCAATTATTCAAAAGGTATCTCTTGTAGATACATATGAAGACCATTATGAAAAGAAATTTACCATTCGTTATCTAGTAGGAAGCGATGATAAAACGTTAGATGGTTCCGAATTAAATGACTTCAAAACAAAATTTATTACACACATTCGCAATCATGGATTAGAAATTATCGAATAAAAAAAGCTTTTCCGTTTTGGAAAAGTTTTTTTTAAGCTTGTTTGGTTTCTCCTGTCCAAGTCCAACCACCAGCGACTTCTTTTTTCGTACTCCATTTATACGTATATTCCAAATCTGCAACTTTCGTACTCGTAGCCTTTTTCTTGGTTCCAGAGATGACTTTAATACACTGTTCTCCATTCAAATCATATCCACTTGGACAAGTATATCCAATAAATTCGGTTTTGGCATCTACAATACAATTTTGACCCTCTAAACGAGCCTCTGTATTTTTACAATAATAATATCCTTCTTTTTCTGTTTTTAAATAACATTTGGTATTCTTTCCAGTACCCTTTTTAGTATAACCCGTTGGACAAATATAATCATCTTCCTCCGTTACGAGTTTCGCATCCAAGGTTTTTACACAAGAATACGTACCATCCGTATTCGCTACAGCATTATATCCACTCGAACATTTCGGCGTCGATGTCTCCACTTTCTGTGCATTTTTCTTTAACACACAAGTTGTATTTTCACCACTACCACGTTTGTCATATTCCTCACTTGGGCATTCATAATGAATTTTAGAAGAAGTTTCTTTGGCAGCAACATATTTCACACATCGATTTTCTTCTTCATTTAAATCATATCCATAAGGACAATCTTTATCTTCATAAGCAGAAATATAATGATAACATTTCGAACCTTTTAAAACGACATTCTCACCAGAAATATCGTAGCATATATTTTCTTTCTGACGGGTATAAACGACATAAACATAGTTGGTTTTTCTATTTTTTCCATCGTAAGTATCGACCAATTCATATTTTTTAGAATCGGTATTTTTATTATCCATTTCTTTCGTATAAGTCTTTCGAGAAGTTTTATGCCAATCTCCCCAATCTCGTTCAGCGCGAGAAGTATAATAGCAACGATCTCCATCTCGATGTGGATAATCACTTGGACATTCATATGATGCATAATAATCGCGTGTAATTTCACATTGATCCCCAATCAACGTTCCAGAAGGGCAGGTATAACGATAATCTTTTCGAATAGCAGGAACAGAAATCACACATTTCGTTCCATCAAGTTCTCCTTCACTACAAGTATAATTGGATTCCGTTTTCATCACCGCCGGCTTTTGAATAATACATTGATCTCCAACCAACGTAGCATCTTTATCACTACAAGTATAATGACTTTGTCCAGGCACCAAAATAGCATCGACATATTCATATTCATCCTGAGCACTTTTATAACTTGCTTTTGTAATTTTTTGTTGAGTAGTTTTATATTTAGCCGTCGGAGTAGCTGTCAAAGTAGTAGCATTTTGATAACAATAAGTTCCAGAAAGGATATAACCACTTGGACAACTATAAGTCAAATGAGAAGCATTCACTGGTTTTTGCATTTTATAATAAGTGGTACTTCCATTTTCTTCCGTCGCATCATCTTCTTCATCATCTTTGGTCTTTGTATAAGTAAGTTGATAAGTTTTTTCTTTTTCTTTTTCTCCGCAATTTAAATGAGCAACTAAATCATATTTGGTAGAAGTATTTTTAATAATGGTAATATTACTTTCTTCTGGATCACAGACATTCCCTTTTTTATCTTGAAGGTTATCTGCATAATCTTCATCGATTAACTCTTGCAAGGTAACTTGCATTTCTTCATCTTTTTCTGTAGGACGTTCATTTTCTTTAAAATAGCGATAAGCAGCACTGCGTAAAGACTCTAAGTTTTTTTCAAATACCTTTTTTTCAGATCCCTGACTAATTTTGGTAGTAATAAAAATAAACGCAAAAACAACTACAGCCAAAATGCCAATTTTCTTCAATGCTGATTTTGCATCAAAATGAACAGTTGGAAGAGTAATCTTCTTTTTAAAACTTCGTTTTTCTTTTACAACCGTCTCTTTTTTCTCTTTTTTTGGTAGTTTTTCATCATACATATTCATTTTCCCCCCTTAAATTGATGTAATACATATAATAAAAGTACTAAAATTATATAATAAAAACCCCCAAAAGTCAAATGAAACAACCCATACCATTGAAAGAAAAAAGAGTAAGAAAAAAGAAAAAAAGTGTTATAATAAATTCAAATTTGAGTGTTGGGGGAAAAGCAAATGAACACAGAACAACTACAAGCAAAAATTCAAAGTGTTTTCGAAAGATTAAATAACGAACAACTAAATCGCATAAAAATCGCAGATCCCGTCAAAGAAAGAATGACAAAACATCTTTTAAAACAATATGGAAAACAACTCATTACCAAAACCGAAGAAGAACAAGAAAAATTTGTCATTGGCTATGTTGTAGAATGCTACATCAAAACCATTTTCGAAAATCCGGATTCAAAAACATATAAAAAAATCATCTTGCCAAGAGAAAATTTATATCACAACATCATGCGCGACTTTCATAAAGAAGAAAATGAAAAAGATCGAATAGTTTTTATCCGAATTGCCACCTTTTTATATATAAATCGTCCAAAAGACATTGGCATCGATACCCAATTGGAAAAAATGTATCGCAAATATTTACTAGATCAAAGAGTGAAAAAAGAAGAACCAAAAAAGAAAAGTTCGTTCACTCCTCCAAAAAAAGAAGTTACTTTTTTTGAAAAGTATACTGCTCAAAAATATAAAGATTGGCTGCTCGTTTTTCAAAGCATCATGTGTACCTTTACACTAGAAGAAAAACAAATACTTCAAAAAAGTACCAGTCCCAATACCGAAGAATATCAAGAAATCGAAAAACGTATGGACTGGGCAAAAAGATATTACTTTATGTTAAAAAGAATGTACAAAAGTAACTTTGAATTTAGTCAGGAACTCATTCGCATAACCACCACCATGTATCCAGAAAATGCTTTAAAATATTTACAAAAAAAAGTATATCATTCAATTGATTTTACAGAAGATATGATTCAAAAAGAATTAGAAATTTTATCCAAAAAAGAAGGAGAACAATATGGAAGAATGCTCCAATTTTTAGGCATAGTTCCATATGATGAACAAACCAATCTCTTAGATATTTTCATTGACGGTCAAAATTGGTTACAATATCTAAAAGAACAACGAAAAGAAAAATATACCTTATATCATCGATTTTTCAAAACGGAAAATACAACCGTCCGAAAAGTATTTGAAACCTTTCAATATGAATATCCAATGTTTTACCAAATCATCATCAAATGTCATGGACAATCTCTATTAGAATGGCATCAATTATCCAAAGAAGAAACAAAAACATATGAAGATGCGATAAAAAAATTAAGACAGATGATCATCAAAGTCCAAAAAAACGCTGCGACCATTGTAGAAGAAGGAAAATTAATGGTCAAAAAAAGAAAAGAAGCCACCTTGCGCCATAAAACGATTTACGAATTTTTTGAAGGCGAAGAAAAGTCAACCGTTGATCATTTAGTAAACGTCCTAAAATCCGATCCACCAGCTTATGAAATCATTCAAAAAGCTTATACAGAAACACTCATAAATTGCCAAGAGTTAACCAAAGAAGAAAAGAAGAAATTACAAGAAGTCATCAAACAGATGCGAATGATTTTAAAAAATAAAAGAACACTTCAAAAAATGGTCGAATGTGATGACAAAGAAAAAATAAATCAAGCCCTCAACATTTTAAAAGAAGAAAATCCACAATATATAGACATCCTCATCAAACGACATGGAAAGACGCAGGTAGAGTGGCACAATTTATCCAAAGAACAACAAGAAGACGAATTATATCATCAAGCCATTAAGAAAATGAAACAACTTTTAAATCCAAAAAGAAAAAAAGAAAAAGACCAAATAAATGGAAAAGAAGTTTTTCAACTAACCAGTAAAGCCAAAAGAATCAAAATCATGAAAAGACTAAAACGGGTAAGACCAGAACTGTATGAGATAGTAGTTCAAAAAAATGGTGAAATGCTAGAGGATGACAACAGGTGTCTCGTTGATGAAAAAAAATATGTCCAAGCAATCAAACTGCTTCAAAAATTTTTAATTCCAACCACTCAAACTCTATATTCGTATTATCCAGATAAGACCATTGCAGAAGTCAAAAAAGCAGTGGAAAAATTAAAAACCATCAATCAAGTTGATTATGATATCATCATCCAATGTCATGGACCAAAACTAATTGAAAGAAATCCATTAACCACCCAAGAAGGAATTCGGTATTCCCAAGCAAAATTAAAACTAAAAAGAATTTTGTATCCAACGTTCTCGATTGAAAACCAATTTCCAAAAGTAAGTCACGAAAAATTAGTTAGCCTCATCGATGCTTGTCAAGACACTCATCCACAATATTATCAAGTAATTTATAAAAGAGCTGGAAAATCATTGTTAGAATGGAATACGTTAACGGAAGAAGAAAGAAAAATTTATTATAATGCCATCAGTTATTTAAAACGAAATACGAAAGAAGAATCACTCAAAGAGTTATTAAAAGAAAGTTTAACAATGGAGAAAAGAAAGCTCGTATTAATAAAGGAAAGAAGAAGACAAAGAAGTGCCAAAGAACTAGCGTCCACTTATTCAGTAGAAGAAGAACAAATTTATCAGATTTTTGCGGAAAACTTATTATTGTTTGGAAATCAAATACCCAATATTTTAGAAGAGATCATTCAAAATAGCCAAAAAGGATATGAATATTTAAAACAAAGTAAACACTATCACTATCTCATCAAGAATACCGAAAGAGAAGTATTAGAATATTGGAAACAAAGACTCTTAATGGAACAACAATTCAAAATCAAACAATATATAAAGATTATAAGTCCAAGAAAAAAACGGGAGCAAACTATACAAAAAGAAGAAGATGTGCTAAAATAAAGCACATGGGGCAGTAAATGGTTTCGACAGCAATCACTAGATAAGACTGCAAGTAGTAGGCATACTATAAATGCAAATTAAAATTTAAATGACGAAAGTTATTCTTTCGCTTCTCCTGCTTTTGTAGCAGCCTAATTTAAGGTCGTAGAAGCACTCTATATTTCTTTTTCTTATAGGGAAATAATAGAGTTCATAAATATAAGATATACTCAGTTATTTGTTTAAGGTAACTGAAAGAATACAAATTAAACTGGTAGTTTGGTTAGGTGTGTGAAAGCCTGAAAAACTATGAGATCTAATTTTCACTAAACTTGTAGATGTTTTATCATAGAATTGTTTGGACAGGAGTTCAACTCTCCTCTGCTCCACCAGATTGATTGATACTCGGACTTATTTATAATTCGAGTATGTATAACATAAAGACAACTTGCAAAAAAGTTGTTTTTATGTTATTATGAATATATCAAGGAAACTTGAATAAAATAAAAAAGGATACATTTGATTGTAGGAATCAGATGTTATCCCTTATGGAGTGCATCTGAAATCAACGATTGTTGAGATCAGATGTTTTTATTATCTAAATAGTAAGGTGATTACTATGAAGAATAATAGTAGGATTATAATAAATAGAGATGCTTCTCTTTTTGTCATAATGAACCACCACCTTTCTCTTATCTTTTGATAATTGAAAGGGAAAACATCTGATATATTTCAAATGTATCCATGAACATTATATCAAACGTTTAGTTTTTATATGATATTTTTATCAAGTATTCCAGATTAAAAATCCATATAATCATAATCCGCAACGAATAATTTTATTACTTACTCTCTTTTGGAAGAAAAGTATTCACATTTCCAAATATTTTTAAATCCCCAGTCTTACGATCATAGATCATCGCGCCATCATTATGAATAGCATAAACATTTTTTTCCATTTCATCTGCTACTTTTTGCAACGTATTTAAATAACATGGATCATTTATAAAGTGAGTATCACGAGTGATATCTTTGAAATGCACAAGATTTTAAAACCCGAAAAGCAAAATAGAATTCGAAAATCTTTCAAATCAAATAAGTACCAAACATTGCATTAAGAGAAAAAAAATTATAAAATAAAAACAAGAAGGTGAATACATGGGAGCAGTTTATGACCAAGCGATTTTTTTTAAAACAAAATATCCAAAAACCGTTAGTTGGTGGAGAATCAAAAAACATGCAGAAGTAATTGAACGTCATTTAAATCCAGGAGAAAAAGTAAAATACACATTTGTTGGACAAAAAAATAACCTTTTCTATGATGTTTTTTCGACTTGTGTAGTGGCCATGACAAACAAAAGAATTCTAATTGGCCAAAAACGAATTTTATTTGGTTATTTTTTAACTTCAATCACACCAGATTTGTTTAATGACTTAGAAGTTTATCAAGGATTATTATGGGGAAAAGTGACAATTGATACGGTAAAAGAAGTCGTCGAATTAACCAATTTAGATAAGAAAAGCCTTCCAGAAATCGAAACCAATATCACAGAATTTATGATGGAAGAAAAGAAAAAATATGGACTACAAAATCACGAAGAAGCCAAATAAAATCAAACAAAAAAGACGACGCATTGCTCTTGCCATACTCATTTTCTTCATCACGTTCATCATTTATCTCATAGTTCATCCAAGAGATTATCAAAAACAATATGAACGAGACGAATACCAAATTCTCGAAATCTATGATAAAGCGTTAAAGGCATATACCTATCAAATTCAAAAAGAAGATCAGACTTATGTGTTTTTAACAAACGAAAAATATTCTCCCCAAAAAGAAAGAATCAAAAGCATTGAAACGCTGGAAGAAGAAAATACTCACTGCATCATCCCAACACTGGAAAATCAAAAAATATATCCACAATGCTTTATGAATGGAACACAAGTAGACTACCACTTAGTCCCAGAAAAAATGAAAGAACACTTTGACGAGGCTTTATTAACCACCGTCAATGCCCAAACCAATACGTATGAACGAATTGATATCAAAAACATCGATGATGTAACATATTATGTCTGGAATTATAAAGGGTTTTATAAAATCAATAAAAAAGAAACCAAAACCATCCCTTTATTTGAAGAAGATGTGTATGACATATCCAATGTCATCAAAGCCAATGATTATATCATCATCCCAGATTATCACGCAGATTTTTATCTCAATAAATTGTATTTATTAAATACCAAGGATGATAAACTCACCACCTGGGAATTTAAAGACACATTGTATCATGATGGGTATAACCTTGGAGTTCATAAAAACGCAGTGTATTACGTGGATAAAAAAAATAATATCGAATGGGAAATAAATCCCAAAAAGAAAAAAATGACCAAAATTGGTACCAATAAAAAAGATGGCAAAATTTGGAATAATGGAAAATGGGAAAATATCCAGATGAATGAATTAGTAAATGAAACACACCAATTTTCCGATGAGAGAAAATATACGTATCAAATTTCCCAAGGACTCTATGTTACTTATCAAAATAGTGAGAACAAAAAGTTAATTAGTACCAAAGAGATTAAAGAGATTGTATACACCATAGAAGATAAAGTCTATTATCTAGCTGGAGATACGCTTTACGCCTATTCAGAACAACAAGGAGAAGTACCAGTATTAAGTTATTTTGAATGGAATTTTAATTACCATAACATGATTTTTATAAAAGAAGATTAATTTCTTCTTTTTTTGAACGCATTCGAAAAAATTCACATACGCTATACTAGGAGTGATGTTATGTTTGACCAATATCAAATAAAATCGGGAGACACTGTAAATAGTATTGCCAAAAAATTTGCAACCAATCCAAGTGCCATTCAAGAGATCAATAACCTAAATGAAAAAGACATTTTAAGAAAAGGAACTGATATTGTTGTTCCTAAAAGTTCAGATACTTATTTTCTATACTATACCATTGAAAAAGGAGATTCCATTTATAAAATTGCTAGAAGATACAATATTAATCCAGAATTATTAGCAGGGTTAAATGGTCTAGATATGGAAGATTATATTTATCCCGGACAAGAAATCTTAATTCCCAAAGCAGAGTATAGTTATTACATTACCAAAGAAGGAGATACACTAAACATCGTATCAAAAATGTTTCAAATTAGTAAAGAACGGTTATTAAATCAAAATCCAACAATCTATTTACAAGAAGGACAAATTCTCGTGAATAAAACAAGATAAAAATATGGAGTTTTTTTCATATTTTTTTTGTTGTATAATGATGATATAGGGAGAGATAGTATGATACTGCGTAAACCATATGCATTTTTAATCAAACATTTTCGCTTAATTCATTTAATTCTTGCTATCCCAATCATTTATATGATTGTGAAGACAGGAAATATTTCTGCCTTCTTTCAAGAATATGTAAGTAACGGTTATACGACCAATATCACAAATATTGCTGGAAATTATGTAAATTACTTTATGTATTTTGCTATTCTATGCATCCTATTTGTAGGAATTTTTATCTATTTTCTAATGCGTCAAAAAGAAAAATCGACGATTTATTATCTTTTATTAATTATCAACTATACAATCTTGTTTATCATGTTAGGAGTTACCCATAGTATTTTAAGTGGTATGGAAACCACCATGTTAGATGCTACCTCAGCCAGAGCATATCGAGATATCTCCTATATCTTTTATCTTCCTCAATTTTTATTTGCAGCCTTTACCTTATTTCGAGGAGTCGGCTTTGATATCAAAAAATTTAATTTTGATACCGATATTAAAGAACTAGAAATTACCGATATTGACTCAGAAGAATTTGAGTTAAACATCGGCATCGAAGATTATAAAATCAAAAGAAATATTCGTCGCTTTTTTCGTGAATTTCGCTATTATGTATTAGAAAATAAATTTATTTTCATGATTCTTTGCTCCATTGTCGTAATCATTATCGGAAATTTAATTTATTTAAATCGAGATGTCTATAACAAAAGATATCAAGAAAAGCAAATTATCTCCCATGATACGTTAAATGTTCGTGTCGTAGGAAGCATGCTTACGAACATTGATTTTGGTGGAAAAAGTCTGCCCCAAAATAAATACTATCTAGTCATTCAATACAATATTGAAAATAGGGGAACGACCAATGCCAAATTTGACTACAACAACTTCTTTATTGAATTAAAAAATCGCCGTGTCTATGCCACCCTCGATCGAGGTGGATACTTTATTGATGTCGGACTGGCATTAAAACAAGACACCATTTTAACTCCAAAATCTCAAAATACTTACGCCGTTGCTTATGAATTAGATCCATCCGAAATTCAAGATAATTACACGTTAAAAATCTTAGAGCAAACCGTCATTAATGTCGGACAAATTACACCAAAATATAAAACAGTCAATTTAAAACCAGACCATGCTTTTGGCATGGAAAATGTGAAATTTATCGAACTAGGAAAAATTGCCACCTTTGAAGAATCCAATATCGGTTATAGCCACTTTCAAATAAAAGGATACCAAATCGCCGATAGTTTAACCTATCAATATCAACAATGTGACAGTGAAACCTCCTGCCGCACGTTATCAAACCGAATTACCACCAATACATCGACCAAAACACTATTAATTTTAGACAGCAATTATGACGTAGATCAAAGTGTCATTTATTATCGTTCTGCCAAAACCAATCGTTTAATGCCGGAACACTTTATGACCATTCAATATACCACGGCCATCACGACCGATACCATCTCGGTTGAGAATGTCACCCCATCCACGTACCAAGACGGCTTAATATTCCAAGTACCAAGTACCATTAAAAATGCTAGTGAAATTAGAATTTTTGTGACCATTCGTAACAAAAGATATGTCATGAACATTTTATAGAAAGGAGTAGTTATGATTGAATTAAAAAAAGTAAATAAAGAATGGACTACCCCAATCTTAAAAGATCTCAATTTCACTTTTCCAAATACCGGTTTATTTGCTCTAACTGGAAAAAAACAAAGTGGAAAAACCACCTTATTAAATCTAATTGGATTACTAGACTTTGAATATTCCGGAAATATTTATTATGATCAAATCGAAATCGATACAATCAAAGAAAGTCGAAAATACTTAAATCAAAACATTTCCATGTATAACCAAGAAGTTTTCACAATCCCAGAATTGACCGTCATAAACTATCTTCTGCTCATCAATTCAAATCAATCCAAAGCCCTCGATTACTTAAAAAAACTCAATTTACAAAAAATAAAAGAGAAAAAAATAAAAAAACTAACGAAAAGTGAAAAAGCCAAAGTTTCCTTGATCGAAACCCTATTAAAACCTGCCAAAATTTATTTACTAGATGAACCAACCAAATATGTCGAAGAAGAGGATATTGAAAAAATCATCAACCTCTTAAAAGAAGTGAGTAAAAATGCTCTGGTCATTATTTCTTTTCCCGAAGATCAAAAAATAACCCAAATCAGTAATGTGTTAAAATTGGAAAAGAAAACCCTAAAAATAGAAAAGCGAAGAAAAATAGAAGAAAAAACAATCGAAGAGCAAAATATTCACCTCTTATCTTTTCATGCCATGAAGACACTGGCCACCAGTCATTTGACCCATTTGCGAAAAAGCACCACAACTTCCATCATCATTCTAAGTGTGGGATTTTTGTTCTTTTTCTTTTCGTTTGCATGTATGAACATTAAAAAAGAACAAATTCATCTTGCTTCATTAATGTATGAAAAACCAAATTTTCTTTATTTAGATATTACGAAAACAACGAAAGAGAATATTGTTAAAGACTTACCAAACTACGAAATATCTTTTAAAAAACAATATTATAATCGAAATACCCAAGCAACCCTTACATTAAATATCGAACCTTCAACCAATCAAACACCGGCTTATTATCAAAGAAGCGTGAAAACGATGGATTTTTATGAAATCGATAATTCCCAATCATTAGAACTGGTAATAGGAAAAATGCCTCAAAATGCCAATGAAATTTTAATTGATACCATTTTTGCAGAAAATATCATGCATAATCAAAATTGGTCATATGAAAATTTGTTAAATCATGAATTTTTACTAGATTACATTCCCATCAAAATCGCGGGAATTATTCAAAGAGATACCCAAAAATATGAAATTTTAAAACAGAAGATTCCGAACGACTTTACGTTAAAAGAATATTTTCTCAATCAAGACTATATCAATCGTATGATGGATTATAAAGACGTATATGTTACCAGAGATTTCGAAAAGTATATCAAAAGTCAAAATCATCAAATCGATACATTAACGCATGAAGTCAAAATCAAATTAAAAGATCCAAAAGAGATTCAAAACATCATGAATTATGCCAAAGAAAAAAATTATAAAGTGACTTCGATTGTTTCCAATCAATTAGAAAACTATGATTCTTTATTAAAAGTCATCCAAACCATTGGAATCATCGGCATGATTGTTTTAGGATCTTTCATCGTTCTTAATCTTCTTCACCATGTCCAAAACAGCATTCAGATGAATGAAAAAGAAATCCTTTTCTTAAAAGAAAAAGGCATTCATCCACTGTTCATATTAGGAATTTATGGAATGGAATTGTTTGTGATTCTATCCATTAGTTTATTCATAAGCATCATTTTATCCTATGCCTTTTTATGGACACTAAATCATTTCATCTCCCAAATGTTATATATCTATTTTCCAGTTTTCCAAATTCGCATTCTTCAAACGATCTTATTAGTCTTCATTTTCTATTTTCTTTCTTACTTTTTAATTTTTACCTTTTATAAAGAAATTGAAAATAAAAAATATCAGCTGGAAAATTAAAAAACCGAACTAACAAAGTTCGGACTTTTTTAATTGGAGGAGCCTACCAGATTTGAACTGGTGATCAGGGAGTTGCAGTCCCACGCCTTACCACTTGGCTAAAGCTCCATATGCATCCATTCTAATATAAATCTATGAGAATGTCAAAGATTTGTTACAAAACAAAAGATTTCTGGTTATCTAGGAAAAGAAAAACACAATGTGATATAATAAATCCGAAAAGAGTAGGAGGAATGAAAAATGAAAGAAAAAACCATGATTTTTTTAAAAATATTTCTCTATTATATCATGATTATTCTCATTCTAAAAAATATGCATGTCATCTTTTCGGTCAATATCGATTCATTAACCAACTTCCCTCTAGCCTTTATTCCTCTTACTTTTTTAATCGAACGTTTTTTAGTAGCCAGAGAATTTGAAAATCATTCTTTATCCAAAATAGAGTTTATTCCCACCATCATCATTGGTTGTACACTTTTAAATATTCTTTTGAAAATGCCAATATTATATGATTTGTTTTTCATCATCTTTTTAATCATCCAAAAAGATAGAAGTATGTATAGTGAAAAACAAACTCAAAAAAACATTCAAGAATACTTTTCCAAACAGAAGCCAAAATAATGTCGAAGGAAAAATTTTTCATTTAAAAAAAATAATGATATAATAAAATTACAAAAGAGGAAATTACCAGTTGATAAAGTAGAAACGAGTAATTTATGAAAAATTGGAAAAAAGGAACCATGATCACTTTATTCATCATCTGTTCATGGATCGTCATTTTTATAATTGATTATACTCAAGTGAAGCGTAATCATGCTCCAGTTTTTTGTATCACCGAAAAAGTATATCGCGATGGTGGTACCGTGGAATATCTATGTTTAGGGTATAAAGTCATTTCGTATAATAAATTAAATGGATATCATAAATCTCATATCGGCTTTTTGAATTTAAAATATGATGAAACATTAAAAGAAGAACAAAAAGAAGAAACAAGATATTTAAATGCATTGGAAGAAGAACCACTTGAATTTTCTTATCGAGATGCTATCACCAAAGATTACTATGTTCTCATCGAAGAAATTTCCTATAATGAATACATTTTAAAAGAGTTCAAAGAAAATATTACCAAGCAAAAAAAAGATGAAATTCGTCTGATGAAAACGAATACAGAAGGACAACCAATCTTGATTAGTCTTTCCTATGAAAATGAATTATTTATTGTAAAAATAGATTCCAAAAGAGATGAACTGGCATCTCAAAAAATGATAAGAAAAGAATATTCGGCAAAAACATATTCACTAGATATATCTGTAGAAAATGGGATATCACTCATGGCCAAAAATGGAAAACGAATTTCCATATCCGATTATCAACCAAAAGAAAGAAAGGAAAAAAATTTTCAAATTCAATATAAAAACACCAATGAATTACAAACCATTTACACCAGAGAAGAAAAGGATGAAAAATCATTCAATATCTATGCTTATGGAGACTTATGGATTAATATCGAAAAGAAAAGTTATACCTTAAAAGAAGCTTTATTAAATAAAAAAATAACCATTGACCAAATAATATCAAGTATTGAAAAAGACGAGGAAGAAAATCAAATTGTCAGTTTTCTTTCACAAGAAGGTCAATCAAAATACTATATTTATGAAGATTACGCCATCATCATCAAAAATCAAGAAAAAGAAATTTACTTTGGATTGCCAAATTTAATCGTAAAATAAACAAGAAAAATAAAAAATGTGTCTAAATTGTGAATTTTCGCCCAAAAAAGTGTTGAACTCTAAAAAAATTTTTGTTAATATGATTATTGTAAGGAGGATACAGAAAGGATTATGGAAAGAAAAAACACAATTTTGTTGACAGTGATTGCCATTGCAACATTATTGGTAGCAGTTGTAGGAGCAACATTTGCATACTTTACAGCAACAATTCAAGATGATCGTACAGCTGGCAGCGGACAAGGTGAAACAAAAGTAACAGCTGGATCTGTAGCAAGTGAAACGATCGTTGCTAACGTAGATAACGCTGCTGGTAAATTTACCGCAACTGATGTTTATCCAGGACACGTTGAAGTTGCAGCATTATCTGTAACAGCGAAATCAGATACGAATGCACCTGTAAAGATTAACATTAAGTATAATGTAACGACGAACAATCTTGGAACACATGTAAAAGTTTACGTTATGAAAAGCGACACACCAATTACAACAACAGCAACACAATTTTCATGTGACAAGCAAGTTACTGGTACAGAAACTGTTCAATATTCTGAAACTTGTTCAGGTTGGACAAATGCTACTACAAACAACTTAACTGGAGCTTCTCAAGTTGGAACAACTACAACCTTAAAAGGTAATGCAGAAGAAGTAGTTTTAGCTTCTGATACCATTACTGGAGCTGAAGACCCTGGAAAAACTGCTTACTATTATATAGTAGTTGAATACACAAATGATGACGAACAAAATGCTGAAATGGGTCAATCACTAGAAGGTAAAGTTTCAGTTGAACTTGCTGCTTAATAAGAATTTTTGTATTCTTATTAAACCAATGAAAAAAGATCTATCGAAAGATAGATTTTTTTGTTGTCAAAAAATGATTAAAAAAACGGATTTTTAACACTAACTATACCTCTTTTAGAGAGTCACTGTGCTACCATTTTTATAGTAAAGGAGGTAAGAAAGAAGATGGAAAGAAAGAATACAATTTTGTTGACAGTAATTGCCATTGCAACCCTACTTGTCGCTGTAGTGGGAGCAACATTTGCATACTTCACTGCAACAATCACGGATAATCGTGATGGTACCGAAGATAAAGGCCAAACCAATATTTCATCTGGTTCTGTAGCTGAAACTGTTGTTGTTAGTAACGTTGAAGAAAATGCAGGTAAATTTACCGTAGCAGATGTTTATCCAGGACATAAAGAAGTTGCAGCTTTAGCCGTTAAAGTAACATCAGAAACAAGTGCATCAAGTCATATTCAAATTGTATGGAATGGAACAAATGGATTCCCAACAAGTGATGTTGAAGTAAGAGTTTATAAAAAGGATGAAACTTTGGTTTCCATAGATGCTTCAGGAAATCAAGATGACGAAGTTGGTTTCTTCAAATGCAAAAAGCAAGTAACTAGCACTGGTGGAGAAGAAAATACTCAAAAAATTCAATATTCTGAAACTTGTTCAGCAGAAGAAGAAACAACAACTTTTGGTGATTCAAAACCAACAACAACTCCACTAACAACTGGACAAATCACAGATCAAATAATCTATGATGGTACATTAGCTGGTAGTGAAGAAGGCAAAGATTATTATTTTTATGTTGTAGTAGAATATAAAAATAATGGCAATCAAACATCAACAGGTCAAAGCAAAGAACTTAAAGGTAAAGTAAGTGTGAAACTTGCCGCTTAAATAAGAGCGTAATCTTATTAAAAAAATAAAAAAATTCTGTATCCTTATAATGAAAACCTATTTTTTCCATAATAGGTTTTTTCTTTTCAAAAAAATGGTTTTTCAACACTAACAAGCCCTTTTTTATAAACACACTATGCTACCATTTTTATAGTAAAGGAGGTAAGAAAAGGATGGAAAGAAAGAACACAATCTTGTTAACAGTAATTGCCATTGCAACCCTACTTGTCGCTGTAGTGGGAGCAACATTTGCATACTTCACTGCAACAATCAATACGGAGAAATATGGTGAAGATCAAGGTAAAACAAATGTAACAGCTGGTTCTGTAGCAAGTAATACGATAATTGCAAACGTAGAAACTGCTGCTGCGAATATTAGTGAAGATGATGCCTATCCAGGACATGTTGAAGTTGCAGCACTATCGGTACAAGCAACATCTACGGAAAATGCTATAAGTAAATTTAATATTATTTATAAAGCAACCAAAAATGAATATTCAGCAGAAAGTTTCAATATTCATTTATACAAATATGAACCAGAAGAAGATACTCCAATAGCAACAACAGATAATTACTTTACTTGTAATCATGCCATTGATGATGTAGGTTCAACAGAAACAGAAATTCATTACATTGATAAATGTAATGATTGGACGAGTGCTTCTGCAAATAAATTAATAACATCTGGTGCAACACTTGTAGAAACAAAACTTTTAAGTGGCGAAAAAGTTGAATTTACAGGGCAAGAAATTACTGGTAGTGCTACTGGAAAAACAGTTTATTACTATGTTGTAGTAGAATACATCAATAAATCTTCAACTCAAAATGCTGATTTTAGTAAAACACTCGAAGGTAAAATTTCTGTAGAATTAGCTGCTTAATAAGATTACGCTCTTATTAAAAAAATAAAAAATAAAATAAAAAATAAAAAAAATTCTGTATCCTTATAATGAAAAACCTATATTTTCCATAATAGGTTTTTTTATGTTGTTAAATAATGTCAATTGACAGTTTAGAATATTGCAGGATAAAACATTTTTTGCTAACATAAAAACAGAATAAAGGAGAATAAACATGGAAAGAAAAAACTCAATCATATTAACCGTAATTGCCATAGCAACACTTTTAATTTCAGTGTTAGGTGCAACGTTTGCATACTTTACTGCAACCATTAGAGATGAGCGTGGTAGTGGAGGAAACAATGGTTCAACAAGTATTACTGCAAGTAACGTAGCAAGTACGACCATTGTGGGTGTCGCATCCAAATCAGCCGGTTCGTTTGAAGCAGACGATGTTTATCCGGGTCATAAAGAAGTCGCTGCATTAAAAATAACCGTAAATGCTCAACAAAACAGTCAAGTTGCAACATCTAGTATCAACATCAAATGGGATGGAACCAATGCTTTTGAAGATGATGCCATCAAATTAACATTATATGAATCCGATACGGATGTGAGTGCCACTGCTGGATTCTTCAATTGTAAAAAAGAAGAAACAGGAAATGGTGTCGGAACTGTGCATTACAAAGAATCCTGTGATTCAAAAGAATCTAGTTTGGGAAAATTAATTGGTACAACCAAATTAAAAGGAAATGATACGACAGCCATTTTAAATGATGATGTAATTCATATTACGGCAAATCAAACCACGGTGGAAAAGTATTATTATATTGTTGCTGAATATGTTGAAAAAGGAAACGACCAAAATGATGATTTTGGTAAAAAATTAACCGGAAAAATATCAGCAATGTTAGCAGTATAAAAATCAAAGTAAGAAATCTATTTTTGAAATAGATTTTTTTTGTTGCTAAAAAGAAAAGAAATATGCTATAATCATACGTAGAATAGGTTAGCGAAAGAAGGACAATTATGAAAGAGAATAAGCCAGTAGAAAATATCGATTTCGAAGAGCAATATCAAGAGCTTTTAGCAGAAGAGCAAGAACAAGCCAAGAAGAAAACCTTTATAATTATCTTGCTATGCTTATTAATCTTATTTTTAGCAATGATTGGAGCCACATATTCTTATATTCGCCTTTATGGTGGAGCAATTGAAGGCGGAAAAACATGTGGACTGAATTGTGATTTCAATGGCGACGGAAAATGCGATTTAAACTGTGATACGGATGGAAATGGTGAAACCGATTTAAATATTGATTTAGATGGAGATAACATTTGTGATGTCAATTGTGATAGTGATGGGGATGGTAAACCAGATTACAACATCGATTATAATCATGATCGAATTCCTCATTTTGGCATCGATACCAATTATGATAAAAAACCAGATTTTAACCACATGAATCAAGATAATAATAGCGATGGAGTTTGTGATGTCAATTGTGATACCAACAAAGATGGTTATCCAGATACCAACATCGATATCGATGGGGATGGCAAACCAGATTTAAATATTGACAACAATGGGGATGGAAAAGCAGATACCAACATCGATACCGACGGCGATGGCAAACCGGATTTAAATGTGGATACCGATGGCGATGGAACACCAGATGTCAATGTGGATACCAATAATGATGGCAAACCAGATAAAAATGTTGATTACGGTGGCGATAATAAATCTCATTTCAATCAAGATAACGACGGCGATGGAACACCAGATCATAATTTAATGGATCAAGATACCGACAATGATGGAGTATGTGACTTAAACTGTGATACAAATGATGATGGTCATCCAGATGTCAATGTCGATATGGATGGCGATGGCAATCCAGATTTAAATGTTGATACCGATAAAGATGGTAAACCAAATATTGACCTAGATGTAGATAAAGATGGAACACCAGACGTAAATAAAGATACGGATGGAGATAAAAATCCAGATGACAATTTAATGAATCAAGATACCAACAAAGATGGAGTATGTGATTTAAACTGTGATACCAATAATGATGGCTTCCCAGATTTAAATGTGGATACCAACGGCGATGGAAAACCAGATTTAAATGTCGATACCAATAATGATGGTAAACCAGATAAAAATGTCGATACCGATAATGATGGAAAATGTGAATTAAATTGTACATTAGGAACGGAAGGCGATGGAAGCATCGACATTACCAGTCAAAATAACAATATCCTATATGTTTCATATTTAAATAAAATTGATATTCAAGATGCAAAACCAGGTTGGAGTGGAACAATGCGTTTTACTGTAAATAACCGTTCAAATCAAACATTGTTCTATAACATCAAATTAACTGGAGTAAGTAATACCTTCAATCCACCAAGTGATTTTGTATATTCTATTCGTAGAGATGGAATTACTTTAACAGGAAGAAATACAGCACCAACAACCGATACATACTTATTAAAAAATGTCTTAATTCCAGCAGGAATGACTTATAGTTATGAACTACAATATGATTTCTTAGAAACGGGAGTAAACCAAGACTACAACATGGGTAAAAACTATACGGCCAGAATTGAAGTGGAAGCAGCAAATTAGAGCAAGAAATTGCTCTTTTTTTGTGGATTGTTGACAGGTACTAAAAGAAAATTTTCTAATGAAAATAGAAAGGAGTAGAGTTTATATGGCGTAGTAAATTCAAAATTAGGAAAATTTGAGTTGTTTTTAGCAAATCCAATGATTGCTAAAATCAATAAAGTTGAAGAAAGTGGGGATCCTGCTTGTACAGCAAGTGGAATCATTGGGAAAACCATATTCTTTCTTGTATTAACGCTAGTCGGAGTAACCGTCTTTTTCCTCACACCCAAAGTGTTACCAAACGAAACGGTTGCAGTAGATACCTACAACATCAATACCGCAGAAGCCATCATTGCCTCTTTATTTTTATTAGTCGATTTTGAAGTCATTAATTACAGTATCGAAGCAAAATTACCAAAAAAATATGAATGGTTAAGTGCTTTTGCCTTATCATTCTCCATCATTGAAATTTATATCAAAATCGTCAATTTTATCTTGCGATTATCCAAAAACAAAGAATAAAAGAAATAAAACATCCATTCATTTCTTTTTTTGTTCGAAAAACCATTCCTTCAAAAGATTAAACTTGAGTTTTTTACTTTCATCGATTATAATAAAATATAGAATATAGAATAGGAAGGGTAGCTATGAAACAACACGAAAACTATAATGGTTTTAAGCAAATTTTTAAATTTATAGCAAATGTTATTTCATGGACAATACTCCTCATTCTCTTACTCATCGCCGGTTTCTTATTATATTATTTTGTAGCGAATAAAATCTATGCAAGCAAAGGAGAAGAATTTTCTCCAGCCGTTGGATTATATACCATTGTAAGTCCAAGTATGACGCCAAACTTAAATGTATATGATGTCATCGTCAATGCCAAAGTAAATCGACCCGAAGATATTCAAATTGGCGACATTATAACCTTTACTTCTACCAGTACCATTTCCAAGGGATTAATTGTAACTCACCGGGTGGTCGGAATTGCTGAAACCGAAAATGGCATCGAATACCGTACGCAAGGAGACAATAACCCAACACCAGATACAGCAACAGTACCTTTTCGAAATATTAAAGGAAAAGTCATTTTAAAACTTCCTCAACTTGGAAAATTGCAACAGTTTTTAGCAACTTCATCAGGTTGGTTAGTCGTAGTAGTCGTTCCGGCTTTGTTTATCATTCTAAGTGATATCTTAAAGATTTTCCGGTTAACAGGAGCAAAGAAAAAAGTCAATACGGCTTTACAAAGCGAAGCCAAAGTTGCCAATCGCGAAAAGAAAAAGAAAGAAGCCATTCGTCAAGAATTAAAACGTCGTTATAACTTAGATCGAAGTTCAGAAGAACCAGATCCACTTCCAACGCATCGCAAATTAACGAAAGTAACCGTGGATGCACCAAAAGAAAAGGAAAATGATTTTGCAGATACCGTCGTACTTCCAAAATTAAAAACCAACGATGAAAAATCAGAAAATAAACCAAAAAATAAGAAAGGCAAACGCCGGAAATAAGCCGTCGATTTGCTTTTTTTGTGAAAATATGATAGAATATTATCTATCAGAGGGGGTATACTAAAATTATGAAAACAATTAACAAAATTATTCGTTGGAAAATAATTGAAATTACCATGATGCTTGTTGTCATTGCTGTTAGTTATCCACTATGGAAAACATTAAATATTGGAGAGCACTTATCCACTGCTGCTTTTTATGATCAAGCCCAGTATACCTATTTAAAAGTCAACCATTCTCCACAAGGACCAATGTTTCCAATGGATAATGAAGTTGCCATCAATACATTAAATCCAATGACCATTTCCGTAGTAAATGAATCATTAACAAAAGAAAACTTTAATTTGATAATGAAGGTATCGAAAACTTCAACTTTAGATTATAACTGTTTAAATGTTTTGTTTCAAGCAGAAGTCAAATCCTTAAAAGAATTGTATACGTATGAAGATGCAGATCATTATTATTTTTTAATCACAAGTGATTCCATCGTCGGTGAAACAAAAGATTATAATTTATTAATGTGGATGGATTACCGTACTGGAAATGAAATGCAAGGAAAAACATTAAATTATGCTTTTGAATTGCAAAAAGGAATCAATATATAGGATAGATTTTCTATCTTATTTTTTTATCTTGACAAGAAATGATGAATGATTTTTCAGACGCGTCTGAAAAATTCAAAGAAAAGAAAGGAATTGGAAAAAAATAATACGATGGCTTTGGAAATTAGCAAGTTAGTAACGGAAGCAAAAATATTATTTGCTAAACCATCGAAAACAAATTCTATGGTAGAAAGAGTATTTACATGAGTTTCCTAACATAAAATATCAAGAAAAAGTGAAAAATAATAACAGGGAAACATACAGTCGTTTCCTTGTTTTGTTTATAAAATAGTGATAATATAAAATACTAAAATTCATTTAAGATGATTTAGTGTGATTGGGTAAATTTGTGACCACCATTCGTGTCCTAACAAAAAAGTCAGATTTTGAAAGCAAAAATTTGATATGGACACGAATTTTGTGATTGAGAGTAGCAATAGTAAGGAGAAAAATTATGTTTGAATTAGTATCAAAATTTCAACCGAGCGGCGATCAACCAAAAGCAATCGCTGAGTTAGTAAAGGGGATTCAAGAAGGAAAAAAAGAACAAGTATTGTTAGGAGCAACCGGAACTGGAAAAACATTTACCATTGCCAATGTCATAAAAGAAGTAAATAAGCCAACTCTCGTTCTCGCCCATAACAAAACCTTAGCTGGACAACTCTATGCCGAATTAAAAGAATTATTTCCAAAGAATCATGTCGAATATTTTGTATCATATTACGATTATTACCAACCAGAAGCGTATGTACCAAGTAGTGATACATATATCGAAAAAGATTCTTCCATTAATGATGAAATTGATGAACTTCGTCATGCAGCGACCAGTGCCTTAATTAATTATCAAGATACCATTGTTGTAGCCAGTGTATCCTGTATTTATGGAATCGGTGAAAAAGAAGAATACGAAAATAAAATGCTCGTGCTCACTTTACATGATCACATCAAAAGAAATGAAATCATTACCAAATTAATTGAAATGACCTATGAACGTAGTGATATTGACTTTCACCGTGGAACATTTCGCGTCCGAGGAGATATCATCGACATTATTCCCGTCAATGAACATGCCAATGGAACAAGAATTGAATTGTTTGGGGATGAAGTAGATCGTTTATGTACATTTGACCCGGTCACCGGAGCCATCATTCAAGAAAAGAAAACCATCACAATTTCTCCGGCTAGCCATTTCGTAACCAGCGATGAAAAAATGCAAGAAGCCATTCGTAGAATTGAAGAAGAATTAAAAAATCGTTTAGAAGAATTAAAGAGTCAAAATAAATTATTAGAAGAGCAAAGATTACGCGAAAGAACCAATTATGACATTGAAATGTTAAAAGAAACAGGCTTTTGTAGTGGCGTTGAAAATTATTCTCGTCATTTGGCACTGCGGGGTCCAGGAGAAACACCAACCTGTTTAATTGATTTCTTTCCCAAAGACTTTTTATTAGTGGTTGATGAATCTCATGTCACACTTCCTCAAGTAAGAGGAATGTACAATGGAGATCGCCAACGAAAACAAACCCTAGTCGATTATGGGTTTCGTCTTCCAAGTGCACTCGACAACCGACCTTTAAAATACGATGAATTTGAAAAGAAAATTCATCAAGCCATATACGTTTCTGCTACACCAGGAGATTATGAAAAAGAAAAAGTTCATGGCGAGTTTGTTGAACAAATCATTCGTCCAACCGGATTATTAGATCCAACCATTGAAGTCAAACCATCGCTTGGCCAAATTGATGACATAATCAGTGAAATTCGCCAGCGAATCGAAAAAAATGAACGAGTATTAATTACCACGTTAACCATTCGCATGAGCGAAGAATTAACCAATTACTTAAAAGAAATGAATATTAAAGTAGCGTATTTACATAACGAAATTAAAACCTTAGAACGTTTAAAAATCATTCACGATTTACGATTAGGAATGTATGACTGTGTTGTCGGAATTAACTTATTACGAGAAGGAATCGATATTCCAGAAGTCAGTCTCATCTGTATTCTAGACGCCGATAAACAAGGTTTTTTAAGAAGTGGAAGAAGTTTAATTCAAACCATTGGAAGATGTGCAAGAAATGCGAGCGGTCACGTAATTATGTATGCAGATACCATGTCCGATGCCATGAACGAAGCCATTACCGAAACCAAGCGCCGTCGTCAAATCCAAGAAGAATACAATCGTCAACATCACATCATTCCTAAAACCATTGAAAAAGAGATTAAAGAAGTCATCTCCAATACCATGAAACCAGCGAAAAAAGAAACGAAAATCAATAAAAAAGAAAAAATCAATATGATTGCCCGCATCGAAGAAGAGATGAAAAAAGCTGCCAAAGAATTGGATTTTGAACGTGCGATGGAACTTCGAGATATCTTATTTGAAATGAAAAGTGAAACCGATTAAAAATCTTTGAATTTTCAGGAATTTATGCTATACTGATTATCGCAAGTGAGGGGATATCATGGAAAAAGTTTATGTTTTTGGACATCGAAATCCAGATACAGATAGTGTCTGTGCAAGTATTAGTTTATCTTATTTAAAAAATGCCTTAGGAGAAAATACTGAGCCGCGAGTACTTGGTCACATCAATGCCGAAAGTAAATTTGTCTTAGATTATTTTCATGTCAAAGAACCTGCCTATCTAAACAATGTAAAAGTACAACTTCGAAACATTGAATACAATAAGAAAGCCGTTTTACCAGAAAACGTATCCATTGAAAGTGCCATTCATTACATGCAAAAATGTGGCTGTACTGCTCTTCCACTCGTCAATGAAAAGAAACGTTTAACCGGCTTTGTAACCCTAAAAGAAATTGCTATGCTTCTAGTAGAAGGAGAAAAAGACCTCATTCACACATCTTATCAAAATATTTTAGACGTTATCAAAGGAAAAAAGATTTGCCAATTTACAGATGATATCAATGGAGAAATCATGATTGGCGGATACCAAAGTAAAACCATTCTGGCAGATATTGAATTTAAAAAAGAGAATATTTTAATTATTGGCGACCGTTATAAAATTATCGAATATGCCATGGATTGTGGAGTCGAATTAATTGTCTTAACCGGAGGACATGAATTACCAGATGATTTATTAAAAAAGGCTCAAGAAAAAAAGATTAATGTCATATCAACAAAGATGGATACATTTAAAACCGGAAATGCCCTTCCATTAAGTAATTACATATCAACACTTGTTATCAATAAAGCCCCAACGACTGTAAATGAACTGGATTATCGAACCGAATTTATTGATTTAGCAAATAAACTGGGACATACCAATTATCCAATGATCAATAAGAAAAAAGAATGTCTAGGAGTCATCAAAGTAACGGATGTTGAAAAATATTCAAAATTAAAAGTAATCCTAGTGGATCACAATAATTTTGAACAAAGTGTTCCCGGAATTGAAGAAGCACAAATCGAAGAAATTATCGATCACCATAATCTAGGAGCAATTGGTACGAGCATTCCAATCAACTTCCGTTCGATGCCGGTGGGATGTACTTGTACCATCATCTGTAAGATGTATCAAGAATATCACATCGAAATTCCCAAAGACATCGCCGGCATTATGTTATCTGCCATTTTATCCGATACTTTACTATTCCAAAGCCCAACCGCGACCGAAGAAGATAAAAAATCCGCGGAAATTCTTGCAAATATTGCCGGAGTAGATATTCCAACCTATGGAAGAAAAATGCTCACAGAAGCAAGTTCCATCAAAAATATGAGTATTGAAGATGTCTTCTTCCAAGACTTCAAATCATATAAAGTGGGAAATACAACTTTAGGTATCAGTCAAATTATCACAATGGATATTGATGAGATTAATAAGAGCAAAGAAAAATATATTCAAAAATTGGATGAAATTGCCAAAGGCGAATATGGAATCGTCACCTTATTTGTCACAGATGTGATTCAAAATGGTTCCTATGTATTTTATAATACCGAATCCAAAGACATCGTCGCCGATTCCTTTGGATATGAAGACATCGAAGAAGGACAATTTATTCCAGACTTGGTATCGAGAAAAAAACAAATGTTACCAAACATTATGGATATCCTAGAAAAAAGAGTATAGGAAACGAAAAAGAATGTAGACAACCATCTACATTTTTTGTTGGAAAAAATTCATTTTCGGATATAATAAAATGGGTGATCGTATGTTAGCATTAGTAACGGGAGCAAGCAGTGGAATCGGAAAAGAAATGGCACAGTATCTAAGTACATTAGGATATGATTTAATTTTAGTTGCAAGACGAAAAGAAAGGCTAGAAGAATTACAAAAACAAATCAAAACAAAAGTAACCATCATTCCCTGTGATTTAAAAGAAGAACAAAATTGTTATCAACTATATGAAAAAACCAAAAATTTACCAATTGATCTTGTAATTAACAATGCCGGATTTGGTCTTTTCGGAGTATTTGAAAAAACGGATTTACAAACAGAATTAGACATGATTAACGTCAATATAAAAGCATATCATATTTTAACCAAATTATATTTACAAGATTTTATCAAAAAAGATCATGGGCGAATTTTAAATGTTGCCTCATCTGCCGGTTTTTTAGCTGGACCTCATTTAAGTACCTACTATGCAACCAAAAATTATGTTGCCAAATTATCACTAGCCATCTATGAAGAATTAAGAGAACAGAAAAGTAACGTTCACATAAGTGTTCTTTGCCCTGGACCGGTTCATACCGAATTTACCAAAGTAGCCAAGGGAAATTTTAAAATCAATGAACAAAGCGCTCAAGTAGTGGCGAAGTATGCTATTGACAAAACATTGCAAAACAAATGTCTTATCATTCCAGGCTTTCTCATAAAAATGGGGTTATTCCTAAACCGTTTTGCCCCTTGGAAATTATCCCTAAAAGTCATTTCAAAAATTCAAAAACGAAGCGAAAAGAAATAAAAACTTACGAGGAATACATTTTTTTTCTAGAAAATATATGCTAAAATAATAACATCATAGGAATATTGAGGTGTTTTATGCAAAGTAAAAAGGGTATATATGTGATTGGTGCCCTCCTAAGTATCGTACTCATTACATTTTTAGTCTTATTTTTAGTTCACGAAAATACATTAGAAAATGGCATATTATTTAAAGTATCATTTGAATATGAAAATGCCAATTCCATTACATATCAATTTTATAATCAAAGTGGGAAGATTGAAAAAGTAGAAACCGATGGAGAAACAAGTTATTCATACATGTTACCGAAAACCGAATACAATACGGTTCGTTTATTAAGACAACTTTTAAAAGGATTAAAACCATCGAAAACACCATGGCAAGAAGAAGGAATCAATATCTACAATGGTCAAAATAAACGGTATTATTTATTACCATTTGATCATCCAGTTGCAAAAGAACTATCCAATTTAATCATCGACGGATATATTCATCATGAAATGGATCGATTCAATAACACCCAAGATTCACAAGAAATTTATTTATACCAAACCACTTCTGGAAAGCTAGAGTGGACGAACGATGGAAGTCAAAAAAGAATTATCGATACTTATCAGTGTGGAGTAGAAAACTGCTATTATTACAAAATCGACCAAGAAAACAATATCTCCATTTTATGGGATAAAGTAAATTATATCTATGATTATAAGACAAAATATAAAGAAGTCATTAATACATCAGAAGAACTTCAAGATGTCGAAATATTAAGATACAACAATCAAATAAAAGGCCTTATTTTAGAAAACAAAGAGAGTCAAAGAGCTTTTTATGACTATGAACATAAAGAAGTAACAACCGAATTTAAAAATCAAAATTGGACCCTCATAAATGATGCGTATTTATTAAATACCCAAACAGATGAACCAAATGTATGGTATGTATGGAACTATAAAACCAAAGAAGTGAAACAAACCTTATCCCTTACCAATATGCAAAATGAAAAATATACCATGTTAGAATTAAAAAATAGTAAGGCAACCTATTACTTATTAGAAAAAGAAAGTGCCAACCAAAAGAGTTATCAAGTATACAATGTGGATTTTGAAAAACTATTAGAAGACAATTGGTATCAAGAAGTAAAAATCGAAGAAAACGGAGATTTAAGTACCATTTCTCTAGAAGATCAACAAGAAACCCGCTTTAATATGTATGGAGAAGAAATCAAAAATGACGAAGCTTGAAAAAGCTTTTCTTTTTTTCATTGACTAGCAAACGAACGTATGCTATATTAGTTGTGCATAAATCAATGAAGAAATGATACAATAAAAAAACAACGAAGAAAAATATAGGAAGTGGAAAAATGGATAAGATAATTATTAAAGGTGCAAGAGAAAATAACTTAAAGAATATTAATATTGAAATTCCCAAAAATAAACTCATTGTCATGACGGGAGTATCTGGATCCGGAAAGAGCAGTCTAGCTTTTGATACCATTTATGCCGAAGGACAAAGAAGATATGTCGAAAGTCTAAGTGCATATGCGCGTCAATTTATTGGAAATGTGGAAAAACCGGATGTCGATTCCATTGAAGGATTATCGCCAAGTATTTCCATTGATCAAAAAACAACCAATAAAAATCCTCGTAGTACAGTAGGAACCATTACCGAAATTTATGATTTTTTAAGATTATTATATGCGAGAATCGGTACCCCATATTGTCCACATCATCATATTCCCATCACATCACAAAGTATCGAAGAAATGACAAATCGGGTATTAGAACTCGAAAGTGGAACCAAGATTGAAATCTTGTCTCCCATTGTTCGAGGAGAAAAAGGAACGCATAAAGAATTATTTGATACACTACGAAGCGAAGGATACTCAAGAGTACGTGTCAATAACCAAGTGTATGGCCTTGAAGAAGACATCCAACTAGAAAAAAACAAAAAAGATACCATTGAAGTCGTGATCGATCGAATTGTGGTCAATGAAGAAGAAAGAAGTCGGATTTTTGAAGCCATTGAGACCAGTACCAAACTCGCAAATGGCTTAGTCTTAATTCATATTATCGACGACAAAGAAATTCTCATGAGTGAAAATTATGCTTGCTTAAAATGTAATTATTCCATTGGTGAATTAGAACCGCGAATGTTTTCATTCAATTCCCCATATGGAGCATGTGAAGAGTGTAAAGGACTAGGAACCAAATTAAAAATCAGTGTCGACTTAGTCATTCCCAATAAAGAAAAAAGTCTAAATGAAGGAGCCATCATTGCTTATAATTTAGATAATAATATTCATAATACAACCATGACAGCAGTTTGTGAAAAATATGATATCGACATGAATATGCCAATCAGTAAAGTTCCCAAAGAAAAAATGGACATCATTTTATACGGAACACCCGAGCCCGTTTCCGTCAAATACGTTGCCAAAAACGGAAATGTCAGATATAGCAACGATTACTATGAAGGCGTGATTAACAACTTAGAACGTCGTTATATGGAAACATCGAGCGCTTGGATTCGCGAATGGTTAGAAACATTCATGGTGGAAACCGATTGCCCCATCTGCCATGGATCTCGTTTGCAAGACAGCATTTTATCCATCTATATTAATAAGAAAAATATCTATGAAATGTCTTGTATGAGTATCAAAGAATTAAACCTTTTTCTCAAAAATTTAAAGTTATCCAAAGAACAAGAAGAAATCAGTCGACTCCTATTAAAAGAAATTGAAAATCGATTAGATTTCTTACAAAATGTTGGCTTGGAATATTTAACGCTCGATCGAAAAGCCGGAACACTTTCCGGTGGAGAAAGTCAAAGAATTCGTCTTGCTACCCAAATCGGAAGCAAATTATCAGGAGTATTATACGTTTTAGATGAACCAAGTATTGGCTTGCACCAAAGAGATAATGAAAAATTAATCAACTCTTTAAAAGAAATGCGTGACTTAGGAAATACTTTAATTGTTGTTGAACACGATACCGATACGATGTTAGCAAGTGACTTTTTAGTCGATATTGGTCCAGGCGCTGGAACAGAAGGCGGAGAAGTAGTCACATGCGGAACACCACAAGAAGTCATGAAAAATGAACAGAGCCTAACCGGAAGATATTTATCCGGAAAAGAAAAAATTGAGGTTCCAAAACGGCGAAGAAAAGGAAATGGACAAGTAATTGAAGTGATAAAAGCCGAAGAAAATAACTTGAAAAAAATCAATGTCAAATTTCCGCTTGGTAAGTTTATATGTGTAACGGGAGTATCCGGATCCGGAAAGAGTACTTTGGTCAATGAAATTTTGTACAAAAGCGTTGCCCAAAAATTATATCGTTCTAAAGAAATACCTGGAAAATGTAAAGAAATCAAAGGATTAGAAAACATTGACAAAGTCGTCATGATTACGCAAGATGCAATCGGAAGAACTCCAAGGAGTAATCCAGCCACTTACGTTGGAGTATTTGATGATATTCGGGATTTGTTTGCTACCACCAAAGAAAGCAAAATGCGCGGATATGACAAAGGAAGATTTTCATTCAACGTCAAAGGCGGTCGTTGTGAAGCATGTTGGGGAGATGGCGTAAAAAAAATCGAGATGCATTTTCTTCCAGATGTCTACGTTCCATGCGATGTTTGCAAAGGCAAAAGATATAACAAAGAAACATTGGATATCAAATTTAAAGGAAAAAATATCGCCGATGTCCTTTCCATGCGTGTCAATGAAGCAAGTCAATTTTTTGAAAATGTCCCAAAGATTAAACAAAAACTAGATGTACTGATGGATGTAGGACTTACCTATATTGAACTCGGTCAAAGTGCAACCACACTTTCTGGTGGAGAAGCCGGAAGAGTAAAATTAGCCAAAGAACTTCAAAAGAAAGCAACCGGAAAAAGTTTGTTTATTCTAGATGAACCAACGACTGGATTGCATACCGAAGATATCAAAAAATTGTTAACCATTTTAAATCGAATTGTAGATAACGGAGATACCGTCATTGTCATTGAACACAATCTAGACGTCATTAAAGTTGCTGATCATATTATTGATCTTGGACCAGAAGGTGGAGATGGCGGTGGAACCATTGTGGCCAGTGGAACTCCAGAAGAAGTAAGCAAAGTAAAAGAATCCTACACCGGACAATGGTTAAAGAAATATTTATAAAAAAATCATAAAACCTCGTTTGAAGTAAAGAAACGGAGTTTTTTAGAGAGAAAATTGACAATTGTCAAAATTTATTGTAGAATAAAGCCCCAAAAGAGGGAGTTTTATGGAAAAAAAAGAAATGACGATACTAGCAGAACAATACATCGAGCAGTACGTCAAAGAAAAAAAATTAAATATTCGCAATGAAAATGATCGAGAACAAGCGAAAATTGTTTTACTTTTAAAATCAAAAAGAGAACAAATCGCCTATTTAAAACAACACGGATTCCCAATTCAATATTTGCTCGCATTTCAAAGAGAATTAAGAAAGAAAATTGCCAGAATGGTTTTCATAGGAGAAATTTTCGAAAAAACCGTTGAAAAATTATATCTAGAAAAATTGAATGTGGAAGATGAAGAAAAACTTCTAGAAAGCATTCAAACTGCTGAAACGATATTGACCGTCGAAAAATATCCAATTCAGAAAGAAGAAATGCAAATAATCAAAGCACTCGTTGAAAAAGAAATCGAAACCGATATTTCAATGAAAAACAAGGAAGTGAAAGAAAAAATGAAAGAAGAAAATACCGATTTAACCGTGGTGAACACCGAAAAAATTACCAAAGTAATCAAAGAAACCTTAAATCAATATCAACCATCGCAAATAGATGAAGAAAATTACCAAACATTACTACAAAAAGCCATAAAAAATTTAGATTCTCAAAATCCACAAGATATGGAAATGTTAAAAAGAACTTTAGAAGATGAATTAAGAAAATGGACATTCTATCGAAAAATGATTCAGCTCTTTGCTACCTTAGATTGGGATCATTTAACCAATCAAAAAAGAGAAGAAGTTCTCTTTCAAATCAAACGAGGAGAATTCTTTACCAAAGATGATCAAAGCAAATTCAATATGACTCAACAAGAATTCGATACAATTATCAACACCATTTTAGAAAAATTTGGTTACGATAAAACTTATGAAATTGTACCAATCGAAGAAGCCAAAGAAGAAGAACAAGTCATCGAACAAGAACAAATTCAAGAGAAATTTGCTCCTTATATGCAAGATTATCAAGAAAAGTTAAATAACATCCCAAATGATCAATTAATGGCGGAATATGAAAAAATCAAACAAGCAGCCAAAGAAGATTATGGTTGGAATGATTTAACCGATGAAGAATTTAACGAATTAAAAGAATACCTTTTGGATATGGTTTTAGATGTCATTGCCCAAAATATAGCGGAAGATTTAGGCTTATACCAAGCAACAAAAGAAATCGAAACCGTAGAAGAAGAATTTCATCAATGGACCGAAGAAGATTATAAACGTTATGACTTACCAGAAAGTCTTCGCCCCGAAATTGAAAAACGTGTCGAAGAAAAAATCGAAGAAGAAAAAGAATATCGGAAAGAAAAACAATCAACAACCGATAATGTGTTAGATATTGGAGAAGAGTTTGTCGTAACCGAAAAAATTCCAAAGTATACCAATATCGATGAATTCTGTGATCAACCGGAAACCAAAAAACAAGTTAAAAAAGGCAAAAAAGGAATCGTCATCGGCTATGCGTTATCTCATCCTGAAAATCCAAAAGATCGAATTGAAGTCGCTTCAAAACAAGAATTAGAAGAAGCTCTCATCGATGGTTTTGAATTAAAAGGATACATCGCAGATATCGGATATTTCCATAATAACGAATGTTTTATTCCAATTGATAAAGTGGAAAAACAGGAGGAAAAGAAAAAGAAACCAATTTTCCAAAAAATAAAAGCCAATGCTGTCAAAATTGGGTTAGGAGCTTTAGCCCTCATCGCCGCTTTAACCGGATTAAAAGCATGCAGCAATAAGAATAAACAACCAAATAATGAAAAGAATATCCAAATTGAAGAAATCAAAACAAAACCAATTGTAATAGAAAATCCGAAAACGGAAAAACCAGTCATTGTAGAAAATCCAGAATTGGATCCAGAAATTCAAGCTCAATTAGAGGAAATACCATCTTTTGAAGCAGATTATACCATTAAAGAAGGAGCAAGAATTTCAGATAGTGCACAAAATATTGATGTAAAAGAATTAAAAATGTATCATCGTGCCGATTTAGAAAGAAAACAAGATGGAATTGTCTTAGAATCTCCGAATAAAGAAAGAAAAGTTTTCACAGATACAGATGAAATCTTAACAGCCTTAAACAACGGATATAAATATATTGGAGCCCGTGCCATTAATGAATATTCTTATGATTCAAACGGAAACGTAGTAGAATGGGAAGGATATTTTGGCAAAGACGATATCATCGTAGAAAAAGAAAAAACATTAGGAAGAGTATTAAAACCTTAAAAGGACTCTTCTTTTTTTTTGGAAAAAACAATGATATAATGTTAATACGATAGGAGAGAAAACAATGAGTCAAGTAAATCCTGTAATATTTTCCATTGGTAATTTTGATGTAAAATGGTACTCGGTTTTAATTTTAGTGGGAGCCTTATTTGGATATTATCTATTACAAAAAGAAGCAAAACGTCATAATTTTCCATCAGATTTTATTTTTAATTTATTCTTTTGGACAATGATTATTGGTTTTATCGGAGCCAGACTATATTATGTTGTCTTTAATTGGTCCATTTATCAAAGTGACCCCTTATCCATTTTTAAGATTTGGGAAGGAGGACTTGCCATCCATGGAGGAATTCTCTTTGGCTTTTTAACCATTGCCTTTTATTGCCATCGATACAATGTCAATACTTTTAAAATTACCGACATCGCGAGTGTTTCCGTTTTACTTGCCCAAGCAATTGGTCGCTGGGGAAATTTCTTTAATGGAGAAGCCCACGGAATTGAAACAACCCTTGCCAATTTACAAAACTTACATATCCCCAATATAATTATTGAAGGCTTACATATCAATGGACACTATTACCATCCGACTTTTTTTTATGAATCACTATGGTGCTTATTAGGAGTCATCCTTTTATTAATCGTTCGGAAATATCGCTATTTAAAAATTGGCCAACAAACATGTATTTATTTTATGTGGTATAGTTTCGGACGTTTCTTCATTGAATCCATTCGAACCGACTCCCTCATGTTAGGAGGCTTTCGCGTCGCCCAAATTGTATCCATTATCTTATTTGTCATTGCCATGCTAGCCTTTATGATTTTAAGTCGAAAAAGCAAATTTGAAGATTTATATAGTGAAGAAAATCAACAATCAATCAATTTTTAAGGAGGAACAAATATGACCTACGATGCCATCATCATTGGAATGGGAATAGCAGGAATTAGTGCAGCCATCTACGCCAAACGAGGTGGATTAAATGTGTTAATTTTAGAGAAAGAACGTCCAGGAGGAATTATTAACATTATTGACAATGTCGAAAACTATCCAGGATATACAAGTATTAGTGGACCAGATTTATCAATGAAACTATTTGAGCAGATCAATGCCTTAGAAATTCCTTATCAAATGGAAGAAGTCATCGAATTATCTGTCGATCAAGAGGAAAAGATCGTCAAAACGACCCAAAATACGTACCGCGCCAAAAACGTCTTAATTGCGACCGGAAGAAGTCCCATTCTGTTAGATTTACCGAATATCGATCAGTTAATTGGCAAAGGAATCAGTACCTGTGCATTATGTGATGGCGCTTTATATAAAGGAAAAGAAATCGCCGTAGTAGGAGGAGGAAATAGTGCTTTACAAGAAGCCCTATACTTATCTAAATTGGTAAAAAAAATTTACTTAATTCATCGTCGTAATGAATTTCGAGCAAGTGAGGAATTGATTAAAAGAATCAAAAAATGTCCAAATGTCGAATTCGTATATAATTCCCAAGTAACCAATTTACAAACGGAAAATGGCGTATTAAGTGGCATTGAAATCAATCAAGAAAAAAAGATTCCAGTGAGTGCTTTATTCATTTACATTGGTTATGCACCCAAAACAGACTTTGCTTCTGCTTTAAATATCACCAATCCAGCCGGATATATTTTGGTTGACGACAATTATGAAACAACCGTTCCAGGAATTTATGCCGCCGGTGATATTATCATCAAAAAAGTATATCAAATTGTTACCGCCGCTGCAGAAGGAGCCAGTGCTGCCATTCATTTCAGTCGTCAAAAATAGAGGATGTATGAAAAGAAAACTTACCAAAGCCGATAAAATGCGTCTGTTTGCTTTTTTCGTTCTTGGCATCATAATTCTATCAACAATTTATTTCATCAATACCCAAAAAGAAAAAAAGCCAGAACCGATGACTACCGATTTACCATTAAAAATGGAAGAAAAAACCTTTCAATTCGAAATGGGATTCCAAGAGATTCAACAAGAAATAAAACTGCAAATAACCAATGACAATGATGTCGACAAAAAATATACATTAGCAGTAGACAACCTAAAAAATCCTTTAAGTGCACAACGATTTTTAAAATATAATCTGTGGATAGATGAAAAACCAATGGTGGACCATGAAGTATTTCCCAAAAGAAATAGTCCTTTGTTAAACGGTGCTACAATAAACGCACACAGTACCGTAAACATCAAAATCACTTTATGGTATCAGCCTTCAACCAATGAAACCGATATGGGCAAAAAAATAACTGGAAAATTTGTCATCAATACATGAGAATAGACGGTTAAAGATTGACAAAACGAAAATAATTTAAGATAATAAATGATAGAAGAATAGGTGATTATATGGAACCACAAAAAGAAAATAATCGCTTGCTAGTAATAACATTGATTATTTCAATCGTAATTTTAATTGGAATTGTTATCTCTGGAACATATGCCTTTTTCACATCAACAATCAAGATGCCAGAAACGGACTTTGACACACAGATAACCGGAGCAAAAATTGAATTTTCTCTAACAGACAAAGACGGTGTCATAACGGGAGAAAATCTCATTCCTGGCGATAAAGTAACCAAAACATTTCAAGTAACCAATTCCGGTAGTGGAACCATTACTTACCGTTTGGTATGGGATAGCGTAATCAATAACTTTGTAAATCAAGATGATTTAATTGTTACATTATCTGATGGATTAAATGAAGAAATATCCGAAGAAGACAATGTTACACTACCAGCGACAACGACAGATGATACGGATTTAATAACCGGATTAAAAATCAATTCTGGAGAAACCAAAAACTTTACATTAACCATCACCTATAAAGAGACAGATGCCGATCAGTTGGATGATAGAGGCAAAAACTTCAGCGCCGTATTAAAAATAAGCGATTAAAGGTAGATAAAAAATCTACTTTTTTATTTGAGGAGGAAAAAACATGGATATTGAACTCGAATTAGCCAAAAATTTAAATATTACCAAAGAACAAGTAATCAGTGTTAAAAATTTATTAGAGAGTGGCGCGACCATTCCCTTTATTGCTCGCTATCGAAAAGAAGCAACACACAACTTAGATGAAGAACAAATCCGTTCCATTGAAAAAGAATACGAATATCTATCCAATCTAAAAAAACGAAAAGAAGATGTCATGCGTCTGATTAAAGAAAAAGGCTTGTTAACCGAAGACTTAGAAAAAGAGATTGCCTCTTGTACCAAACTTGCCGAAGTCGAAGACATTTATCGACCATTTAAAGAAAATAAGAAAACCAAAGCCAGTGAAGCGATTGCACTAGGATTAGAACCTTTAGCCAAAAAAATAATGAGTTTTCCAATATCTGGAGATAAAAATACCTTAGCAAGTGGTTACAATGTCGAAGTAGATGTTGCAATGGAAAAGTCTGGATATATTATCAGTGAATGGATTAGTGATAATGCTTATTATCGAAAATGGATTCGTAAGTTTATTTGGAAAAATGGTCAATTGCAAAGTAAAAAGAAAAAATCGGCAAAAGATGAAAAAAAAGTATATGAAATGTATTATGATTTTACAAGTCCTTTAAAATCTATGAAACACTATCGTACACTGGCTATAAATCGGGGAGAAAAAGAAAATGTATTATCGGTTCATCTCGAATATGATGAAGAACAAATCATCGATTTTTTAAAACAAAAAATCATAAAAAATCCAGCTTCCTTTGTCACAGACATCGTCATCAATGCCATAAAAGATGCTTTAAAAAGATTAATTCTTCCAAGCATCGAACGCGAAATACGATCCGATTTAACTACTGAAGCCGAAGAAATGGCCATTGAAACCTTTAAAGAAAACCTCGAAAATCTATTGATGACGAAACCTATTAAAAATGCAGTGGTTTTAGGTTTTGATCCAGCTTTTCGAACAGGATGTAAACTAGCCGTATTAAATGAATTTGGAGAAGTATTAGAAATTGCTACCATTTATCCGCATGAACCAAAAAATGAAAAAGCAAAAAGTTGTGAAGTATTAAGAAATCTCATTACGAAATATCATGTGAACGTCATTGCCATAGGTAATGGCACCGCCTCGAGAGAAAGCGAAGCCTTTGTAGCCCAAGCAATCAAAGGACTTCCCGTAAAATATAGTTTCGTGAGTGAAGCCGGAGCCAGCGTTTATTCAGCAAGTAAACTAGCGATTGCTGAATTTCCGGATTTAACAGTCGAAAAACGGAGTGCCATTTCCATTGGTAGAAGAGTGCAAGATCCCTTGTCAGAACTCGTCAAAATCGATCCCAAAAGCATCGGAGTAGGAGAATATCAACACGATGTAAATCAAAAAAATTTAAGCAATGCCCTCGATTTTACAGTGGAAAAAATCGTCAACAAAATTGGCGTCAATATTAATACCGCTAGCGAAAGTATTTTATCTTACATTTCAGGATTAAATAAAAAAGCCATTGCCAGTATTATGGAATACAAAAACAAAATTCCATTTCATAATCGTGATGAAATCAAAAAATTAAACGGAATATCCAGTAAAATTTTTGAACAATGCATTGGATTTTTAAGAATTCCAGATTCATCCAATCCCCTCGATCGAACGAAAATTCATCCAGAAAGTTATCCAATCACTTATCAACTATTAAAAGAAGTCAATCTCGATTTACAAGATATCGATCAACCAGCCTTTAAAGAAAAAATAAAAAACATCAACGAAGCAGAAATGAGTGATAAGTTAAAAATCGATATCTATACCTTACACGATATCAAAGAAGAGTTGCAAAATCCCGGACTAGATCGACGAGATGAATTAGACAATGTATTGTTAAAAAGTGATATTTTAGATATCAAAGACTTAAAAGAAGGAATGGAATTAGAAGGTACCATTCGAAATGTCGCCTCCTTTGGTGCCTTTGTCGATATTGGACTTCATAACGATGGCCTCATTCATATCTCCAAAATGAGTAAAGAATATATTACAGATCCCAAAGAAGTAGTTCACGTTGGACAAATCGTAAAATGTTACGTCGACAAAATTGATATCGATAAAGAAAAAGTCAACCTATCGCTCATAAAAGAATAACTTCAAATTTTGAAGTTTTTTTCATCGACAATTTTTTACAAAGTTCGCACTTTATGGTAAAATATATAAGCATAAAAAAGAAAGAGTTACAAAAAATAATAGGAGGAAAACATGAAAAAAATATTACAGTTGACGGCATACTACTTGATGGTCATTTTATACTTAGAAATTGGACATAGTTACTTTTTATATCAAAATGTTTTCCACATTGGTTTATTATATTTATCGATATTTAGTATCTTTATTTCCTTAATACTAGCCGTTTTATCATCTCTCGGACATGAAAAAACCAATCGGATCACCATTGGTATCATCACTGTTCTTTTATCGCTAATTTTTGCCGGAAATTATCTATATACCACATTATTTTCGGTTCCATTTACAATTTATGTCACCCAAATGGCATCTCAAGCGATGGATTTTACCAACGTCATCTTCCTCACGATTATAGAACATCTCCATCCACTATGGATATTCCTGGTTCCCATCCTTTTTTATATTCTTTGCTTTAAAAAAATAAGAATTCCGCACATTTATTTTTATGAAAAAAAGATTGCACTAGAAAGTATCATCGCCGTATATATCCTTTCTTTACTCATCATGATTCCCAATATGCATGAATCAAAATCAGCCTTTCAATTATATTGGAAAGACAATGACTTAATTAGTGCCATTGATAAACTTGGCTTATTAACCGCCGAAATGATTGATATCAACCGCGCCATCTTTGGATTTGAACAAGACATTGTACTCATGCCACACATTCCTGGACAAGAAAATGCCGAAGTAGAGTACAATAAAATGGACATCGATTTTGAAAAATTAAAAAATGAAGAAACCGACAATTATTTAAAAAGTTTATATACGTATTTTAATGAAGAAATGCCAACGAATAAAAATGAATACACCGGCAAATATCAAGGAAAAAATTTAATTTTTATTCTCGCTGAATCTTTTAATACCATTGCCATTTCTCAAGAATTAACGCCGACTTTATATCAATTAACGAATTCTGGTTTTCACTTTACAAATTTTTATTCTCCTGTCTTCTTAAGCACCACGGGTGGAGAATTTCAATCCATGACTGGACTCGTTCCCTCTGCCGAAACATTGAGTGCTTGGTATAAAGGAACCGTGTATTTACCATTTTCTTTAGGAAATGCTTTTGGAAAACAAAATTATACAGCCAATGCCTATCATAACTGGACCAACATGTACTATAACCGAGATAAAACAATGCCAACGTTAGGATTTGATAACTTCTTATCTTGTGAGAGTGGATTAGAAGAAAGAATCAAATGTGTTTGGGAAGGATATGAAGTTCCATCCGATAAAGAGATGATTGACACAACCATTGCAGATTATGCGGAAAAAACACCATTTGTTTCCTTCTACATTACCGTGAGTGGACATATGCCATATTATTTTTCAGATCGAAAGAGAAATTATGACGCAGTCAAAGATTTACCATATTCCGAAAAAGTCAAAGGATATTTACAAACCCAAATTGATCTAGATAAAGCACTTGAATCCTTAATCAATCAATTGAAAGAAAAAAATATACTCGATGATACCGTCATCTGCCTAGTCGGAGACCATTATCCATATGCCTTATCTGTAGATGAAATCAACGAATTATCGAACTACCCAAGAGATGGATTATTTGAAATCAATCATAGTGATTTGATTATCTGGAATAATGATACCGAAAAGATTGAAATTGATAAAGTAGGAAGTCAAATAGATGTGTTGCCAACGCTATTAAATTTGTTTGGAATCGAATATGATTCCAGGTTAATGATTGGACATGACATCTTAAGTGATACCGAAGGACTAGCCATTTTCTCAGATTTAAGTTGGATAAGTGACTCTGGGTCCTATGTTTCAAAAACGAAACAGTTTACACCGACTAAAGAAGTAAGTGAAGATTATGTAACCAATAAAAATCAATGGGTAAATAATAGTGTAGTCATTAGTAAAAGAATCATTGAGCAAGATGTATATCGCAAGATATTTAGTAGAGAAGAGGAATAAAAATGTGTGGATTTGCAGGGTTTATTGACCAAGAAAAAAAGAAAAAAACAATTATCAAAAAAATGACCGACAAAATTGAACATCGTGGACCAGATGGAGAAGGATATTACATCGATGAAAATATCGCCCTTGGCCATCGTCGATTATCTATTATTGACCTTGAAAATGGAAGTCAACCAATGTATAACGAAGACAAAAGTCTTGTCATTGTTTTTAATGGAGAAATTTACAATTACAAAGAACTACAAAAAGAATTATCCAATCATACTTTTCAAACAAATTGTGACACCGAAGTATTAATTCATGGATATGAAGAATGGGGTAGTGATTTACCAAAAAAACTCCGAGGAATGTTTGCCTTTGTCATTTGGGATAAGAAAAAGCAAAAATTATTTGGTGCACGTGACAATTTTGGAATCAAACCCTTTTACTATTATCAAGATGAAGAAGTCTTCCTTTTTGGATCAGAAATTAAATCTTTTCTAGAACACCCAAAATTCAAAAAAGAAGTCAATGAAAAAATTCTCCCTGCCTATATGGCCTTTAGTTTTACCCCAACGACCGAAACCTTCTTTAAAAACGTTTATCGCTTAGATGCGGGACACTGTCTAACTTATGAAAATA
>CANQAU010000001.1 GCA_947588935.1 uncultured Bacilli bacterium | reverse complement strand
TGGTGGACCTTGTAGGACTCGAACCTACGACCGACCGGTTATGAGCCGGTTGCTCTAACCAACTGAGCTAAAGGTCCGCTACTTCCTAATCATAACATAAAGTTATATTGGTTTCAAGTAAAAATACATGAAAAAAGATATGTTACTTGTTTCCTTGTAACATATTTAGTAAATCAATTTTAAATTTATCTTTTGATGCATTTGTTTTACTAATCATAATTCCTTTATAAGTACCTAATTCTGATTTATGTCCTTCTAAAAGAATTTCTTTTGGTGTAATTTCTTTTAACATTACGGTTTCTTCTTTTTTATATACGGTATAAACTAATTTTACTTCACCGTGTACTTGTGCAAACATTTTATCACTTGGTAATTTTAATTCATAGGTTTCTGTCCCATTTTTCTTGTTTTGAGATATTAATTCTCCTACAAAATTACCATTTCTTAGAGCTGGATAGTATTCAAAATTCAATTTTTTAAATGCTAACATGTTGTATTTTTTTAATGCTCTTTCTAATTTTCGAAATTCATTTTCGTCAATATAATCTAAGACATAACCTTTCATTTTTTAACCCCCTCAAATTTCTTTGACGTATTTAGTATAGCACAATTTGATTAAAATGTCAAATTTGTGTATAACTCTATCCTTTCCTATTGCTTTTTAAATATACCATGTTCTTGGTTATTTGTCAAATCTTGACACTTTTAGCGTGATGAGGGTTGCTCCTAAATTTCTTCCTTCTTGTTCAAAAGAGACAATGCGTTTATCCTTTTTTAGCATTTCGTGAATTGTATTTTTTAATATTCCCTGCCCGATTCCATGAATAATCACAATATGTTGATTTCCTAGTTTGATATTATCATCGATAAATGATTTTACTGGATATATTACGGTATCTCTGGTTTCTCCATGAACATCCAGTGTTGGATAACTTTTTAAAATCATGCTTGTGGTGGTGTTGGTGTTTCTTCTTTTGTTGAAGGTTGGGCATTTTGCGCAGGCATTTGAATTTTTGGAGTTTGCGGTGGCTGTTGTGCGGTTTGTGTCTGTGTATTTGAGGCTGCAATTGCTCCAAATCTGGATTCATAATTTTGAATTACTTCACTTAGAATGGGAATTGAATCTTTTCCACCTAATCTGGAAGTGGAAAGTCCGCCGGCAATATTGGCTACTCGGATGGCTTTTTCTAAATCATATCCTTGTCCTATGGCATATGTAAATGCTGCGCGGAAAATATCTCCGGCACCAGTTCGATCGATTTCTTTGACACTTAGAGGTGGCATTTGTTTTATTTCATTGTTTATGCAATATAGGGCTCCTTTTTCTTTTAACGTGATGACGATTTCATTGTTTGGATATCTTTCTTTTACTCGTTTATATACGGTTAATAGGGTTACCGGATTATTAAAATCTATTTTGGCACCGGCAACACCTTCTGCAAATTCTATTGAACATAAAATATAATTTACTTCTCTAGCTAAAGCCATCATTTCTTTTGTTGGGGCTGATGCATCCATGACGGAAATCGCCTTTTGATATTTATTTAATGCAGTTGTGCTAGCTGAATATTCGTAGCCATCAATATAAATTACATTGGGATCAATATCATATTCATATTTTTTTAAATGAAACTCTTCTGGTTCAATATTAAAAATTGTTCTCGTATGTGTTGTATTATTAATTAAAATGAAGGATGTTGATGTTTTTTTGTCGTAACTTGTTTCAATGAATGGACTTTTAATATTCGATTTTTCCATTTCTTTTTTGATGTATGTTCCAAAATCATCATAACCTACTGCACCTGAAAAATAGGTTTCTACATTCCATTTTGCTAATAAAAAGGCAGCATTGGCAGCACCGCCACCGCTACTTTCCAATTTATCTTTTAAATAATATTTTCCGTTTTCTTGCGGATAATTGTCTACTGGTATACTAATATCATACGTGGCATGACCGATACATAATGCTTGCATTTCATCACCCTATCTATCTTTTTACTATATTCATTATAGCACTATTACTGGCAAATGCAAAGGCGATTGTTTTTCTATGTAATTCTTTTTACATCTATACTTTTTAATAAAAATTAATCTTTTTTCTTGAATACTAATAGTTTACTTGCTACATAATTTAAGACAATGACTATTCCATTCGATACTATTTTCATAAACATGTCGTTTAAATGAAGTTGGTCGACAAAGATATACATCATGAGAACATCCAAAATCCCAGTTAAAATGCGGCAAGAAAAAAAGGATGCAATTTCTTTGATGATTTCATCTAATTTTTTAGTTTTGCTTTCAAATACCCAGATTTTATTTGTTATATATGCAAAAATAACTGAAATGAGCCATGCAATCAGAGTACTTGGAACTACGGATATATGTCCTATTTGTGCGCATAAATAATAAGCAATAACATTAACCAAGGTTGTGGCTACTCCAAAAATGATGTATAAAATGATACTTTTATATTTCTTCATATTACTTTATCTCCTTTTATGTCTGGCTTTCTTTTGATTCCTATCAATTCTATCAATAATATAGCATAAACCAAAAGAAAACTCCATCTTGCGATGAAGTTATTCTATATTTTGGGTTGGGATAATTTATTAATTTCTTCAATTATTGAGTCTCCATGGACTTTAATTTTTATGGGCGGTAAAATATGAAAATTTTTTAATTCTTCTATCGTTTTGGGCCTTAATTCTACTAATTTATCTAACTCGTCATTTGTAAATACGTAGTATGCGGGCAGGTTCATTTCATTAGATCTAGTTTTTCTTAGTTGAATTAATCTTTCTTTTAAATTATCATTTATGAAAATATTATTGCAATATTTTTCTTTGTAATAACTGTAATAATCAATATTATCTTTAATTGATAAATTCATATATGATTTTGCTGTTTCTTCCATTTCTGTTTTTGATTCAACATATTCATCGTTTTCAGCATGATTTAAATCATATTCAATTTGTCTTACAAGTGCGTCCGCTCTAAGTATTTTATATTTCATTTCTTTAGGGGCTTGATTTGTGTTTAATATTGTTTCTTGATTAGCAGCTACTACTAGTACTCTTCTATAATAATTAAAATTTTTCGAAGCCAAAAACTTTGTTAATTTTGTGGCTTTGTTTTCCCATATTTTTCGAATTACTTCCCTTTGTGCTTCCACTTGACTTAATGGAGAATACATTCCTTTTTTCACTTTTTTACCATTTATAGTAATTTCTCTAATAAAATCTCCTTTGTCAGTAACAGTAATATTTCCAATGAGATTTTTACATTCAATATAGTATGTGTAAATTGGGGTAATAATAATATAATCGATTTGAGCGGTTAAATCTTCATATTTTACTTTAATATCTCTTAATACATACATTCCTATATGTGCTTTTTTTAATTGATATGCAATTTCATTTTCTCCATCTAGTCCTTTTTTTACAGTAAATAGTTCGCTTAGTAGCTCTTTATTGTTTGGATTTTCTTCTTTTAATTTTTTTAAAGCATCATATTTTCTTTGTAAATCACTACTTTCTTTATAAAAAATTGTGTCTTTAAACCTGAATGCTGCAATGGCTTGTTTTATTAATCCCACGTATATCACCTATTTCTTATTATATCGTATAAAAGGAATTTTTTATTATAGTTATTGTTCTTTTTATATTCTTTAGTTCATTGATTGTAAATAAAAAAAGATTAAGATTTGAAATATTCCGTCATCCTAGTCTTTAAAAAATAGTTACTATTTTGTTTGTTTATCTTTGATAGCTGCCTGTACCACAATCTCATTCGGGATGAATAAGATTAAATTTATATAAATTTACTAATGACTAATGTCTTCAATACTATTTAATTATATCACTTTCAGTTCAAAATTAAAACCTAGTTATTAAAACTAGGCTCTGAATGACCTAGAGCTTCAAAAGTTTTCTAGGCACTACTCGATATATAATATACCATGCTTATATAAATTAAGTCAATAATTTTTATAACTTTTTTATGATTTTTCATTTGAAAAAGTAAATGACAAATAAGTGCAATATTGATTCTAGTAATATTTTTGACAATAGTTCTGGAATTGATTTTCAACTAGTTTATACGGATTACCATTATTCACCCCTTACAATCTAGTACAGAGCGTAATTTTATAGATTTCTTTTTATTTTCCCTTTTTCTTTTTATGCAAAGGAAAATAATAATTCCTATGGTAAGAAAACTAACAAAAGAAATACCTAAAATCCAAACCAAAGAATTAATCTTTTTTTCTTCTTTTGACTCTTTAATGGATGGTTCTTCTATTGTTTCTTCTTTTGGTTCTTCTCTTGTAATATAAAGGATATATTCACTCGTTGATTGATCTTCAGCAATACATTTAATACTGATAACGTTTTCTCCAACATTTAATGAATAGCTTTCCTCTTTTTGAATAGTAGAGGTGCTTTTTTCAGCATCTGCCTTTATTACAATATTTTCTGTTTTGTAAGGAAGAGTAACAGTATAGGTAAAAGTATCTTTTTGAAAAGAAATAGGGACACCTTCTATTTCTAGCGATTTTAAATAACTATTTTCATCCTTTTTCGTTATTGTATTACTGCTAGAATTGGAATTATTGTAGTTGGTTTCTGAATTTGAATTAGCACTTTTCGATGGTTGTTTTGGAATTTCATCCAGATAGATAAAACCAGCTAAATAGATTCCATCCCCAGAACCAATTTCATAACTTGCTGTCCTATCTCTTTTCTCAGTTCCAACAACGCCGCCTTCAATTATACGCATATAGCCATCTAGAACATCTAGAACATAGGCAACATGACCATATCCATAAAATCCGGAATAAACAGCAATCGAATTTTCCTTTGGTGTTTCTCCTACTTGATAACCAGCATTTTTTGCGCTTGCGAGCCAATCAATAGCATTTCCCCAATCACCTGGTAAAGCAATGCCTAAGCGATCATATACTTCTTGCCAGACCACTCTTGCGCAAGGAACACTTTTTGCTCCATTAATCGTTTGTGTGTTAGGATAAGGATTTGTTGCTGCTGAAACAGGAAAAATTCCAAAACAAAATAACGCTAAAAAAACTATAAACCCTTTTTTCAATTTTTATCACCACTTACTACATACTAAATGATATTCATTACATATCTCTTCTGTTAGTAATTCATCATAACTTGGATAAACACCATATCCTGGTAAAGTTACATAAATTGCATTTGAAAAAGTACTATCAATTTCATTTTGTAAGTCATTTTTGTTTGCCTTAAAGGCAGAATTTAAAGAATGATAAGAAGTATGACTAACCGTTAGATAAGTATATTTATAACTAAATTGGTGATCACTTATATTTGGAGTAAATTGGATGCCCTTTTGATTAGCACTTTCAATTTTTTGGAAAACCGCTTTGGCATTTTCTTCTTTCGACGTATCAAATGTAAATTTTTGTAGTGCATCTTCCCAATCGGTAAGAAGGACATCAATACCATTTCCCACTTTATCTTCATCCCAACCAACTGTAATACTTTTTTTCCCTGTTAGTTGCGGTAAAACAGTATCCATATTGGTTATAAAATAATAGCCTCCTGGCTGGCTCCAATTAACAAAATTGAATGTAACAGAAATATTATCATTTAAATTAAATTTATCAATATTTGAAGAAGCCGAACTTGTGCTAGAACTTGTGCCAGATAGATTACTTTGCTTATTTGAACCACTACTTGAAGGATTTGTCTCTTCTTCTTTCTTTTCCCACTTTGCCTTTAGTATTATATTTTCCTGAATAGGAGTCGTAAAATCAAATTCTTCTTCATTGTAAAGCCATGAAACAAATTGGTATCCTTCTCTGATTGGATTATCAGGTTTCTCAATGATACTACCTTTTTCTATTTCTAAACTTCCTACAGCACTTCCACCATTAGCATCAAAAATCACCTTGACAATCTCTTCTTTTTCTATAGCTTCACTTGAATGATCATTAGGTTTAAGATTAGCATTCTGTTTATTTTTAATTACGAAATAACAAGTAATTCCACTTCCTAAAATGATAAGAACGAACAATATTCCCAAACATATAAGCACTTTCTTATTTTTAAAAATCTTTTTCATTAGAACAATACTCCTTCTCAAAATATATTCTATCATATTCTATTAAAAAATAATATATTTGAGCTGTTTTGAAAAATTCTATAATTAATGGAAAATGATATAATTTTTCTTTTTTCATATCCTCTATTTTTTTCGCTGAAACTCAAATCTTGAAGTGATTAAAAAAGAGAAAGATTGCTAACTTTTTAACAATCTAAACTATTATTAATCTCAGACTATTTTGCTTTTATTATTCATATGAAAACTCTTACAAAAGAATTATATCCATTATCTCTTTTTATTACAAGTATTGGTATTTTATTTTAATAATAAACTTTTTTTCTGTACCATTATATATCCAAAAATAAACACCCCAATATTTATCTCCACAATCATCAACTATTTTCTCTCAATCATATGCAAAAACACTGGAATTTACATTGTCTGATATATCAAAAAAATATCCCTGATTAGCCAGCTTAAATATTCATAGGATTTCTTTTCCCTTTTCATATCTTGTCATAGTTTTTCTCTTACATTCTCCAGTCAATCCTAGTTTGTCTGATACTTCATCTTACGTCATGAGTCTAAACTGTCTAGCAAATGATATTCTTGAACCTTGAGATAAATCTTCTAACTCTGGTTTAGTATATAGTAATCGCATTTTTTATACCTCCCAAATCTTGTCGCACAAGCCTAAAAAAAGACTAAGATATACGATATTAAGTCATCTTAGTCTTAAATATTTTATATAAATTTCGCTTTTTTGGGTTTGATAAACATTGTAATTATCTAAGAAGTATTTTTTATAAATTACTTTTTCCCTAATAATTACTGGAATAAATACAGATATTGTATTTTATTCCTTATTCATCCCTTCTTTGATACTGGCTTGTGCTGCTGCAAGTCTTGCAATTGGTACACGGAACGGAGAGCAAGAAACGTAATTTAAACCAATTTTATGGCAGAATTCAATGCTTGATGGTTCTCCTCCATGTTCTCCACAAATACCTAATTTAATATCTTTTCGTGTTTTTCTTCCTTTTTCAGCAGCCATCTGAATCAATTGTCCGACTCCTTCTTGGTCTAGTTTTGCAAATGGATCTGATTCATAGATCTTATTTTCATAGTATGCACCCAAGAACTTTCCAGCATCATCTCTCGAGAAACCAAAAGTCATTTGCGTTAAGTCATTTGTTCCAAAAGAGAAGAATTCGGCACTTTCGGCAATTTTGTCTGCTGTTAAAGCTGCACGAGGAATTTCAATCATGGTTCCAATATGATAAGACATATCACTATGTTTTTCTTTTTTGACAAGTTCTGCTGTCTCTACCACAATATTTTTTACAAAGTCAAATTCTTTTACTTCTCCTACTAATGGAATCATAATTTCTGGAGTAATGTCATATCCTTTTTCTTCCTTCACTTCAATGGCTGCTTCCATTAAAGCTCGCGTTTGCATTCTTGCAATTTCCGGATAGGTGACAGCAAGCCTGCAACCACGGTGTCCCATCATTGGATTAAATTCATGAAGTTCTGAACATTTGTTTTTTAAATGTTCTACTGATACGCCCATTTCTTTCGCAAGAGCAGCAATGTCTTCCTCTTCAGTTGGTAAAAATTCATGAAGTGGCGGATCCAAATAGCGAACGGTCATAGGAAGCCCTTTTAATTCTTCATACATGGCTTTAAAATCGCCTTTTTGGAATGGAATTAATTCATTTAAAGCTTTCTCTCTTTCTTCGACAGTTTCGGATAAAATCATTTTTCTAATTTTTGGAATTCTTTCTTCATCAAAGAACATATGCTCTGTACGACATAATCCTATTCCTTCCGCTCCTAGATGTACTGCATTTTTGGTATCTCTTGGATTATCCGCATTGGTACGAATTTTTAGTTTTCGATATTCGTCTGCCCAGTTCATAATTCTTCCGAAATTTCCAGTTACAGATGCTTCTTCCGTTTTGATATCTCCGTCATAAATCATTCCAGTTGAGCCATCTAGAGAAATATAATCTCCTTCATGAAATGTCTTTCCGCCTAAGGTGAATTCCTTTTTTTCTTCATTAATTTTTATTTCTCCGCAACCGGATATACAACAAGTTCCCATTCCGCGTGCTACGACAGCGGCATGGCTAGTCATTCCTCCACGAACGGTTAATATTCCTTGTGATGCTACCATTCCTTCAATATCTTCCGGTGTTGTTTCAAGTCTTACTAAAATAACTCGATCTCCTTTTCCACCCATTCCTTGTTCTTTGGCTTCTTCCGCAGTAAAGACAACTTTTCCTGCTGCTGCTCCAGGAGATGCAGGAAGGGCAGTACCAATGACTTTGCCATTTTTTAAAGCATCTTTATTAAAGGTTGGATGAAGAAGTTGATCTAAGGATTTTGCTTCAATTCTCAATACCGCTTCTTCTTTGGTAATTTTTCCTTCATCAACTAAGTCACAAGCAATATTGATTGCAGCTTGAGCTGTACGTTTTCCATTTCTAGTTTGAAGGAAATAGAGTTTCCCTTCTTGAATGGTAAATTCCATATCTTGCATATCTTTATAGTGTTCTTCTAATCGATTGGCAATTTCCATAAATTCTTTATAACATTCTGGTAAATCACTTTCTAATTTTGAAATTGGCTGTGGTGTACGTACTCCAGCTACTACGTCTTCTCCTTGAGCATTTATTAAATATTCGCCATAAATGCCTTTTTCGCCTGTAGATGGATTTCTTGTAAATGCTACTCCGGTACCAGATGTTTCTCCCATATTTCCAAAAACCATGGCTTGAACATTTACTGCAGTTCCCCAGCTACTTGGAATATCATTCATTCTTCGATAAACAATGGCACGAGGATTATCCCATGAACGAAATACCGCTTTTACGGCTCCCATTAGTTGTTCTTTTGGATCTTGTGGGAATTCTTCACCATTCATGGCATCTTTATATACTTTTTTAAAGCGATGAACTAATTCTTTTAAATCCTCTGTCGTCAATTCTGTATCGTAAGTTACTTTCTTTTCTGCTTTGATTTCATCAATGATTTTTTCAAAGAATGATTTTGGCACTTCCATTACTACATCGGAATACATTTGAATAAACCGACGATAAGAATCATAAGCAAAGCGAGGATTATTGGTTTTTTTAGCAAATCCTTCGACTGCTTCATCATTTAATCCTAAATTCAAGATGGTATCCATCATACCTGGCATGGAAGCTCTTGCCCCAGAACGAACCGATACTAATAATGGATCTGTTGTACTTCCAAAAATTTTTCCTTGAATTTTTTCTAATTCTTTTAGAGCGTCCAATATTTGTCGTTCGATTTCTTCAGAAATTTTCTTGCCGTTTTCATAATATTCTGTACAAGCTTCTGTTGAAATGGTAAAACCTTGGGGAATTGGTAATCCTAAGTTTGTCATTTCTGCTAAATTCGCACCTTTTCCACCTAGGATATTTCTCATATCTTTATTTCCTTCTTTAAAGGAATATACGTATTTCATGTCATACCTTCACTTTCTATGAAAGTATTATATCATAGTTTCTCATTTTCTAGTCATATTATCACGATATGCTTTTCTTAGTTGCTCACTTGTAATGTGGGTATATATTTGAGTAGTACTTAAATTTTCGTGTCCTAGTAATTCTTGTACACTTCGAATATCTGCTCCATTATTTAAAAGTTGCGTTGCGAACGTATGACGAAGAACATGTGGTGAGATATGATGTTGTAAACCAATCTTACGAACCTCTTCTTCTAGAATGCTACTAATTCGATTTCTAGTTAATTTTAACGAATTGTGGCCAACCAACAAATAATCGCTTTTCTGATTTTCTAAAAATATTGGTCTTGCTTCGCGAAAATATCTTTCTAATATTTCCTGTGCATATTCTCCATAATATACAATTCTTTCTTTTTTGCCTTTTCCTAGTGTTCGTATACTTTTTTCGCTTTGATCGATATCTTGCAATTTTATATTGATGAGTTCTGTAACGCGTAGTCCTGTTGCAAATAGCAGTTCCAAAATTAGACGATTGCGGATTTCATAAGGGGTTTTTAATTGTTCATTGGCAAATAATTTTTCTAATTCCATCGTTGTCAAAAAATTGGGAATTCGTTTCGGAATTTTTGGGTTTTTGATTGATGACCAAACATTTTGTGTTATTTTCTCTTCTTTCAAGAGATAATCATAGTATGACCTAATTGTACTAATGGCATGAGAAATCGTTGTGTTTTTTTGATTTTGTTCTGTTAATACCTTTAAAAAAAGACGGGCGTGTTCCTTATCTATACTTGTCTCATTGAGATGCTGTTGATTTAAAAAATTTGCATATTTCTTTAGTTCGTTTTCATAAGCCAGCCGTGTATTCTCACTGTAATGTCTTTCTTTTTCGATATATTTTAAATATGGTTTGATATTTGTACATTTTTCTATAAATTGAATTAATTGTTTTTCTTCTCCCATATTATCACTCTTTTTTATTATAAAATTTTTTTCAAAAAAAAGAAAGTTTTACTCACTTTCTCTCTGGCGTTTATAATATGGAGTCTGTGGTATTTCGGTTTCGTAACTCGATAACCATTCCTCTTTTGTTAAAAATTCTTCGCTTTCGCAATTAAAATCATCTCGATGATACCTTTGATTTTGACTTTGATAGGCGATTTTATATAATTCATATAGTTCTTCAGCACTTATTATTTCTACCCCAACGAAATTTGGAAAGACTTGCTTGATTAATGGTGTCATTTTTTGAATTGTCAATGATGTAAATGTTGGAAGCAATGTTTCATAATCTTGTGGAAATGGGATTTCATATTTTGCTTTTCCGGTAACGCTTCGGTATATACTATTCATTTCTATAAATTTCTCTAACTTCAGTCTTTTTTGATGGACAGATCCTTTTGTATCCGGCCATAATGCTTGTGATGAAGTATAGTGCATAATGTATCTTTGCTCTAGTAATTGAAACCAATCACCTAATCTGTGCAATTCATAAATCACCTTTCGGTAATCTAAACTTTTCAGTCTTTCGATATTATAAGTTCTTTCTTGAAAAATTGATTCTGGATTTAAATAAGCATAACGCTTTGCTAGTTCATTATATTCCTCTATTAATTGTCCATATTTTTCAATATTTTTTGCTTTATCACTTTGCTTTGCCATAATATCCCCTCTTTTTTAGGTCCCTATTATAGCTTTTTTTGGACTTTTTGTAAAGTTCTTAAACTAAAAGTATTACTTAAACACTTAAATGCAATTTATGAATAATAAACTTTTTTGTTGACAAAATCGTTCTTACGCTGCTTTTCTTAGTAGTTTAGATGCAGTCTGTTCAATCGAATGTGGACTGTTTTCAATTAATAAATTTCGTTTATCTTCTGTTATATAAGTATATATAATTGTTTTGATTGTTCGTCTTTCTATATAAGATAGGCCTTGATACAATTGATATAGACCTTGAGCATCCATGGAAGGTAAATTGCGGATAAACGTTTTCATTTTTTCTTCGGTATGTGGATTTGTGACATAACCACCTAATTTGTTGTGTAAGTTTTTTCGTTCTTCCATCGTTAAGTATTCTTTCAAATATTTTTCCATATTAAAAAAGTAGCATCCTTTGGGTAGAGGTTCGGCAGAAATTCTTTCTTTTCCATTCTTGATATCATAATGGCGAATGGTAATTGTCGTGTGTTGTAAGTCTTCTTCCTCTTTTAAAAAATATAATACATTGTCTTTTTTGGCTTGTTTTAAAATTTCATCTTTCTGATGAATTTCTAGAAAAAAGTCAATTTGTTCGAGTGTATATTTATATATTGTGTCATAGATGAGTCCATCTGGTCCAAAAGAAATATAACTTCTTCCATATTTTTTATCGTCGGTGTGATATTCTAAACATAAATAATATTGCGGTGCATCTTCCATCTATTCACTCTTCTTTCTTCAGGCAGGAGATAAATATAGCATAAAAAAATTCGGAAGTCAATCTCATTCATTCTTCCAATTTTTTTTACATTCCATACATTCTAAATCATCTTTTTTTTCCACTAATACGCCACCGCATTCAGGGCATTTTTTTTCAACGGGTTTATACCATGATGCAAAATCACATTTTGGATATCCTGTACAGCCATAGAAAATTTTACCTCTTTTTGTCCGTTTTTGAATGATTTCTTTTCCACACTTTGGACAATCGATAATTTTTTCGTTTTGCGTTTCGGATTTTTTGATGTATTTACAAGTTGGATAATTACTGCAAGCAGTAAAGGTTCCATATTTTCCTTTACGAATGACTAAATCACTTCCGCAGTTTGGACAAGATTCTCCGGTTTTTTCTGCTTCTTTTTTCTCCATTTCATGGAAGGCTTTTTCCACTAATGGTTCAAAATCGTCATAGAACTCGTGAAGAATTTGATTATTATCAACTTTGTTTTCAGCAATGGCATCTAGTTCTGATTCCATATTTGCGGTGTATTCTACGTTAACAATTCCACTGAAAAATTCTTGTAATTTATCCGTTGTTTCGATTCCAATTTCGGTTGGTACGAATTTTTTATCTTCTAAGGTGACATATCCTCGTTCTTTAATTGTTCCGACAATAGTTGCATAAGTACTTGGTCGACCAATTCCTAAATTTTCCAATTCTTTAATTAGTGAGCTTTCAGTATATCTTGGTAATGGCTTTGTAAAATGCTGATGTTTTAAAATTTCGTTGGCGATAATTACTTCGCTTTTATAATTGGCAAAATCCGGTAAAATGATGTCTTTGGTTTCTTCATATGGACTATATATTTTTAAATAACCATCAAATTTTAAAATATTTCCAGTTGTTTTAAAGGTATATCCATTATTTTCTAATATAACGGTTGTAGAAAGAGATACCGCACTAGACATTAAACTGGCTAAAGCGCGATCATAAATAAGTTTATATAGATGATATTCTTCATTTGTTAAATATGCTTTAATCGATTCGGGCGTTCTTTCTATACTGGTTGGTCGAATTGCTTCATGAGCGTCTTGCATATTTTGCTTTTTTTTAGGAACTTTGACTTCTCCAATGTAATCACGTCCATATTTTTTTTCGATCCATTCATAGGTTTCTTTTACAAAAACCGGTGACAATCGTTCTGAATCTGTACGCATGTAAGTAATAAGACCAACGGTTTCACTCTCTAATTCGACTCCTTCATATAGTTTCTGTGCAATGCGCATGGTCTTTGATGGAGCGTAGTTTAAGTTTGTTGCAGCACTTCTTTGCATCGTTGAAGTAATAAAGGCTGGACGGCTTGTCTTTTTGGTATCTTTACTTTCTACACTTTCTAATTTAAATGTTTTGGTTAGCTTTGATAGAATTTCTTCTGCTTCTACTTCACTATGAATTTCTATTTTCTTTCCGTGATATTTTTCTAGTTGAGCGGTAAAATCAGAAAAATCGGCTTCAATTGACCAGTATTCTTCTGGGACAAAGGCATTAATTTCTCTTTCTCGATCCACGATTAGTTTTAATGCCACACTTTGAACTCGACCTGCACTCTTTCCGCCGGTTTTGGCTTGCATTAATTTACTTAAACGAAAACCGATAATTCGATCTAGTATTCTTCTGGTTTCTTGACTTCTTACTAAGTTTTCATCAATTTTTCTTGGAGTTTTAAAAGCATCTTCGACAACGTTTTTCGTGATTTCATTAAAAGTAACTCTTTCATAATTTTTTTCTGGAATTTCTAAGGCTTCTTTTAAATGCCAACTGATTGCTTCTCCTTCACGGTCTGGGTCAGTTGCCAAATAGACAAAATCAGAATTTTTCACTTCTTTTTTTAGTTCTGTAATTACTTTTTTCTTTCCTTTAATTGGAATGTAATTTGGTTCAAAATTATTATCTACATCTACACCTAGTCCGAATTTTCCGGTCGTTGCTAAATCTCGAATATGTCCTTTTGAGGAAACCACTTTATAGTCTTTTCCTAAATAGGTTCCAATTGGTTTGCATTTATGAGGAGATTCTACAATTACTAATTTTTTCAAAGAGATCGTTCCTTTCTTTTTTGATTCAATTCATTTTCCATTAAATCACGAACTGGCTTATATGTAAATCTATAATTGTCCAATGGTCCATATTTTTTTAATAATTCTAAATGTCTTTTGGTTGGATAACCTTTGTGTTTGGCAAATTCGTATTCCGGATGTTGTTGATCTAATTCTTTTAGTAAATTGTCTCTCGTTACTTTGGCAATGACACTGCCAGCTGCAATACTGATTGATAGAGCATCTCCATGAACTATTGCTTCATGGGGAATATCTATGTGTAGGGGCATGGCATCGGTCAAAATATAATCCGGCTTTACTTTTAGTTTTTCAATTGCTTTCATCATTGCTAAACGGCTTGCTTCATAAATATTGATCTCATCAATGGTTTTGGCACTGACCACTCCCACTCCGATGGCAACGGCTTCTTTCTTTAAAATTTCAAAAAACTGTTCTCGTTTTTTTTCACTTAATTTTTTGGAATCCGTTAATCCTTCTAAATTATAGTTTTTGGGAAGAATAACTGCTCCTGCTACAACCGGTCCCACTAGGGGTCCTCTTCCTGCTTCGTCTGTTCCACAGATGAATTCGTATCCTTCTTTCCATAGTTCTTTTTCTCTTTTTCTTAAATCTACTTTTTCTTTTGTTTTCAACGGTCGAATGTTACTCCTTTTATATTTTCTAATTTGATATCATTGATGATTCTCATGCTGATCCTTTCATAATCTGGTTCACCATTTTTTATGGCACCTATTTTCTTACCGATTCTGTCATAAACTTCTTCAAAATCTTTTATTTCTGTCACCCCATATCGTTCTTTGAGAATTTTGGGATATAAGTCATGCAATTTTTTGATAATATGAACCGCAACTTCATCTGTTGGTAATATTTCTTGTTTAATTGCTGTAAAGGTTGCTAAATTTAAAGCGGTTTCTCCTTGATCTAGTTTTGGCCATAAAATTCCTGGGCTATCTAACAGTAAAATGTCACTATCGGTTTTTTGCCAAGATAAATGTTGAGTGACGCCGGGATTGTTTCCGACATTGGTTACTTTTTTTCCACACAAACGATTAATCAATGTACTTTTTCCGACATTGGGAATCCCTATGACTAATACTTTGATTTCTTTTTTCTTTAATCCTTTTTCCGCTCTTTTTTGTTGCTTTTCAGCCATTAATTCGTGTGTCTTATCAATAATTTTTTGATAATCTTTTGGGTTATTTAAGTCAACTAATAAGACTGAGCTTCCCAAATTTTCATAATATTTTATCCAAGACTCGGTTACTTTCTCGTCACATAAATCTTTTTTGGTCATAATTAAAATTTTGGGTTTGTTGCCTATGATGTTATAAATATCCTTAATTTTCGATGAAAACGGAATTCTGGCATCAACTAATTCATAGACGATATCAATCAAATCATACTTTTCAGCGATTAGTCTTCTTGTTTTTGCCATATGTCCCGGAAACCAGTTAATATTTGTCAAATTTTGTTGATTGTCCATTTAAATCACTTCCTTTATAAATTATTATACCGAATATTTTTTAATAATTTTTATTTCTGCATAAATGATACGGTTTAGCAATTGTTTTAACAGCTTTAGAAGATATAAATAAATAATCATTTATATCGATAGAACAGCAATTTTCTAGTTTTGAACTAATATAATTAATAACTGTTATTGTATTAGCTCTTATTTCGACTTCATATTTAGAATTTTCAGATATAAGTTGTTTATTATCAATAATCTTTGATAATTCACTATTAAATTTTAGTATTCCTAATGCTCTTAATGTTTGTGGTATTTTATAATCTGCACATCCTACTAAATTACTATAGTCAACTTTTGCACAATTAATTAATTCTTTTATATGCAAAATATCAGAAGTTAATAATTGTGCTAACTTATAAAAATATATTTTTTTACCATTATATTCCCTTTCATCACAAAAGTCATTAAAATGGCTAATAATAATGTTAAATAATTCAGTATCTTTATTAATATCTTTAATATAATTATAAAAGTTACCATTCATTTTTTTATTAACTACATTACATATAGCAACAACAGTATTATATCTTTCTTGTAAAAATGGAATTTCAACATTGCCTTTTAATATATTCGAAAATTCTTCAAAAGAGACATTCGTAAAATCAATTTTATCTAATTCTTTTACATATTTTAATAAAGCATATAATAAGGCATCTGAACCATCTTTTTCTCCTTCTATAGTATTTATAGTCCATTTAGGTGTACCCCAAAAGCAATAATCTATTGAATCAAATATCAACAAGAAATTAATTATTTTATCAAATTCCATATCAAATAAATTATATGGATTACTACTTAACCAAAATTTAACTTTTTGAAAATCAATTGTCTTAATATATTCATCCAATTTTTCATAATCAATTGATACATAGCTACTATTTGTAGAAACATAATTACATGATGCTTTTATTTTTTCTAGCATATTAGCATCTTTATTTTCCCATTCCAATAAATTATTTTGTTGTTTTATTTTGTTCATTGCCTCATCTCCTTTTCATATGTTATTAAATGTCGTAATCACCTTTCTAATTCCTAATATAAATTATATTAAAAATACTATAGTCTTAATAATTTTTTAATATTTTGACCATTATTTAATAAAAAGATGAAAGATCAAAATCAGATAATTTCCTTTATTCATAGGAGGTTACAAGTGTTCTTAATTAAATCGTAATCAACCAGTTGATGTTTGTTTTATTTTCATTCATTTTTATCACCACAATTTTTACTTTCTTTTAATCTTTTAAATTCTTTTATTAAATATAATTTAAATACTGGACTGATAGCCGATGCAAATTCAAAAGCAATATCTTTGTGCCGTAAGTTCCACCATATTTTCCACGTTTAGAATAAATACCAATAGCATTCGTTTTTTCACACCACTCAGTCACACTAAGTGTAAAAGTATGAAGACCAGCATTTTTTCTAACCCGTCGAATTCGACGGAATTAAAATTTGGATTATAAATTGATTTTCAAGTATCTAAAAACTCTAAAATTATCCGATTTCTTAACCAATTGCGTTTTAGATTATCAGATTTTGAATTTCTTTTACCAGTTTTTATTGGCCTGTTTACTTCAATAACCCAATCTTCTCTATTGGAAATACTATTTTTGCTAATACGATGAATTCTTTTTTAGTCATTTTATGTAAATCATTTATTACCTTTTAGTATGGTTTTGTCTTCTATTCTTTTTATTTTGATTCCGACAACTCCATATCTTTGTTGTTCTTCTTTGGAGTAGTATTTGTCCATATCGTTTGGATTTGCCGGTTCGTCTTTTTGGTATCCTATCGATAATTTATCCACATGTTTATATAATTCTTCGAAACTTGGATATTTGATTAATTCTTTTATTTGAACGCAAAGTGTTTCGCCGTTTTCAAGATTCGTAAATTCAATGGTATCGCCAATTTTTAGTAGTTGTCTTTTTTCATCGTTAAGTCGTAATTCGATTGTTTTGTTACCATTTGCTATCTTTATAAATGGTTCTGATTTTAATTTCATTTTATATTTCATATCTATTTGCCTTCTATCTATTTTTTTGTTCAGGATTTCTTAACGGTTCCAAATTTGGAAAAGGGAAATAAAATAAAATTTGCTGAACCTTCTATCGTTTCTCGTTTTACGGGTCCAATTTTTCTACTATCTAGTGATACAAGACGATTATCACCCATGATAAAATATTCATCTTCCTTTAATGTAACTTTGGCAAAATCATCGGTTTTTCCAAATGCATATTTGTCATCAATTTTTTCGTTATTAATGAAAATATCTCCATCTTTACATTCGATGGTTTCTCCTGGAAAAGCATAAATTCTTTTGATTAATGTTTCATCTGGCGTTTTGGCAACAACAATGTCAAATCTTTCTATTTTTCCCAATTTCCAAAGTAGCATAATTTCATTTCCTTCGAGGGTATTATACATGCTTGATCCATTTACTTTGATTGGCGTGACGATAAATGTTCGAACGAGTAATACTACTATTAAAATAATGACATATGGGTAAATTTCTTTTACAATTTTCATAATTATTCTCTTTTCTGTAACATTATAACTTATTTTTTTTCTTTTGACAAAAACGTATAAAAAAAATTAGGCAACATCCTAATTTCTTTCTTTGACTTTGTATTCTTTTCTCATGTCTTTGATGAAATTTAATTTGGCACGGCGTACTAATCCTTTTTTTACGACCGTAATTTTGTCAATTGTAGGTGCATTAACTGGGAACACACGAATGACCCCAACTCCACCGCTTTTTTTACGTACAGTAAAAGTTTCAGAAACACTTCCGCCCTTTTTAGCAATAACAAGGCCTTCAAATGCTTGAATACGTTCCTTTTTTCCTTCTTTTACCCATACGTCTACGCGTACGGTATCCCCTACACGAAATTCAGGAATATCTTTTTTTAAATGCTTTTGATTTATTTTGTCTACGAGATTTGTCAATTTAATCATTTCCTTTCTAACTTTATCCATCAATCATAAAATGTTTTAGCGGATTGATTTCTTTCAAAGCTTTTATAGTATAGCATAGAAACTACACTTTTTTCAAGCCTCATTTCTATATATGTGGTTGATTATCTGCTTTTTCCTTTTTCTTCTGTTCTTTCTTGTTCTAACAACATCTTTTTTAATAATTCTTGGTTTCTCATCTCTAATAATTTTTCTTTTAATTTCTTTTTTAAAATGAAAAGTTTCTTTTGCCATTTTTCATATTCTTTTTGATTTAATTCTTTTTGAAATTTTTTGGCCATCATACTTTCTACTTTACTGATTTCATTTAGTGCAATGGCGCAATCGGATGGCATGGCATTATCACTTTCTTCAATATCTAATATTAATGCAACTAATTTTCGAAAAGAACGGTCGCATTGTTTTCCTATCATATTTTTTTTTAGTTCATCACTTACTAGGATGATTTCATGTACGGTGACTAAATTTTGGTGATTTTGAAGCTTTGGCTTCATGTGTAATCCTTCAATTGGCAAGGAGATATTTTCTATTTTCTTCTTCTTTGGTTCTTTTTTTAATACTTTATTTTTCATATTTTTCTCCTTTCGTTAGATCACTTCGACGTTCCATCGTTTTCTTTTCTTGCATTTCTTTTCGCCATTTGGCAATTTTTTCATGATCTCCACTTAGGAGAATTTCTGGAACTTTTTTTCCGCGAAAATCTTGTGGTTTCGTATAAGTTGGATAATCTAATAGGTTATTTTGAAATGATTCGTTTTGATATGAATTTTCTTTTATGACACCATCGAGCAGTCTGACAACACTATCGGTTACTACCATTGCTGGTAGTTCTCCACCGGTTAATATGTAATCACCAATGGATATTTCTTCATCGACAAAATCACGAATGCGTTCATCAAAACCTTCATAATGACCACAAACCAAAATGAGATGTTTTTCTTTTTTTAGGGACTGGGCTTTTTGTTGGGTGAAAGGAACTCCTTGGGGACACATAAGAATTACTTTGGAATCTTTTGTTTTCACACTTTCAATAGCTTCTACTAATGGTTCACAACGCAGAACCATTCCTCCTCCTCCCCCATAAGGCGTATCATCCACTTGTTGATTTTTTAAGTGAGAATAGTCACGAAAATTAATCGGATTTATGGTGACTGCATTTTTTTTAATAGCTCTTTGTATAATGGAACTATTTATAAATCCGTCAAACATCGATGGAAATAATGTTAAAATGTCTATTTTCATAGCATCAATCCTTGTGCATTTTCTGTATAAATTTCTTTTTTTTGTATATCTACTTTTTTTATGTATTCAGGCAAGTTGGGAATATAAAATGTATGATTTTTTTCTTTCACTTGCAATAAATAATACGCTTTATTATACACAATTTCTTGAACTTGTCCAATGCTCTTTTTGTTTTCAATCACGTTACATCCGATTAAGTCTTGCAATACATAGTCTTCATCGCTTTTTTTGAGGTCATCACGATGAATATATACATCTTTCTTGATAAAGGGTAGCACATCATTTATGGTTTCATATTCTTTTAAACATATCATTTCATAATTTTTATGATGCCGATAACTTGTGATTTCATATGGTTGATGGTCTATGTATATTAAAAAAGATGGAACTAAGACTTCTTTTTTCCTTTCAAAATTAGATAAAATACGGATTTCTCCTTTAATCCCATGTGTACTTACAATTTTTCCTAAATAGATCCATTCATTCATGATTTTTACCACTTTCATACATTATAATGCTAGCACTGATTCCAGCATTTAACGATTCACATTCACAACTCATGGGAATATAGAGCGTCTTATCTAAAAATTTCGTTAAGGACAAATTCATTCCTTGCCCTTCACTTCCAATAATAACTACTTTTTTTCTAGGAAATTTTTCTTTGCGAATCTCTACTCCCGTTTGTACATTGGTTCCATAGATGGTAAATCCCTGCTTTTTTAAAGTGGGTAAAATGAGATTTAAATCTTTTCTTAGTACATTACAATGAAAGATCATTCCTTCGGTTGAACGAATCACTTTTTCGTTATATAAATCGACACTATCTTCACTGAGGATTATGGTATCATAAGAAAAAGCTACGGCACTTCGGATAATAGTCCCTAAATTTCCTGGATCTTGGATTCGATCTAAAATGATGATATTGTTTTGGTATTCTTCTTCCTTTTTTTTATAACAAACTGCCATTATTTCTGGTGGTGTTACTTGGGAAGAAAGTTTTTTCATTACTGCGATACTTACCCAAAAGCTATTTTCTTCGGTAGTTTCTTTTAGGGATATTTTTTCTTTGACTAATCCTTTTTTCTCTGCTTCTCGTAACAAATGGTCTCCTTCGATTAAAAACAAACCTGTTTCATCTCGATATTTTTTTTCTTTTAGCTTCATCCAGGCTTTGACTTTCGTGTTTTCTATGGATTCTATTTTCATTTTTATTCCCTCAATCTTTTTCTTGCTTCTTTATATTTTGGATAATATTTTTCTACGTGATACCAAAAGGCACTACTATGATTCGCCTCGTAATAATGGCACAATTCATGAATGATGACATAATCGATTAAATCTAAATCTTTTTTTAATAATTCACTATTTAAGGTAATGGTGTTATTTCCTCGATTATTCACACCCCATCGTGTTTTCATGTTCCGAATTTTTAATGTAAATTTTGGAATATTTGAAAAATAAGGTAAAATTCTCATTATTTCACTTTGAAATACTCTTTGGCATTCTTCTTGAAAATATTTTTTTAATGTCTTTTCATCTTTGGAAAAAATACAATCTGCTTGAAAATAAGGATGAATGGTTTTGGTATCATAAATGACTGTGTAGGTTTTTCCTAAATAGGAAAAGAACTGATTTTGAATTTCTTCCTTTTTCTTTTGTTCTAACATTTTGATAAGTGATTTTTCATTTTTGGCAATAATCTGGAAAATTTCTTTTTCGTGCACAAATCGATTGCATGTTACGAGCAGTGTTTGAGAATTTAAAAAACGCATGTACAAGTTTTTATTTGGTTTTCTGATAATCTCAATATCTATTTTGTCGTTTCCTAGCATGCACGTCATAATTTCACTCCTGAGTACATTTTATCATATCTTATTTAAATAAAAAAGCAGAGGATATTGCGTTTCTATTGACGATATCCTGTTAAAAAATTTTTTTGTTCTCACCAATTTATTTTTTTGTTCAATTAAAAAGCTTATTTTTGTTTTTTTATATTAAAATAAGCTTTTTTCATATCATATCTTAGATCTTTTCTTATTCACTTTTCTTTTTCTTTTTTGGAGATTTGGTTTGTTCTTTTAATAAGTCACGAATTTCTTCTAATAACATTTCATTTCGGGGAACTGGGACCACTTTTATTTCTGGTTCCGGCTTCTTTTTTGGACTTAATATTCTATTTATCATTTTAATCATTAAGAAAATACAAAAAGCAATAATTAAGAAATCAATAATACTTTGAATAAACAATCCGTATTGAATGGTTGCATCTTTGATTTGCAATGTAAGACCACTGAAATCGATTCCACCTAATATTATTCCTAATATTGGCGTCAAAATATTATTTACAAGTGATGTGACAATACTTGAAAAAGCACCACCCATGATGACACCAACGGCAAGATCGAGTACATTTCCCCGTTTGATGAATTCTTTAAATTCTTTTATCATACAATCCTTCTTTCTAATGCTATTTTAACGAATAATGTTTGGAAACACAAGAAAAAGCACAGACGTTTTTAAAATCCGTGCCCTCCGCCTCCGCCACCACCGAAGCCTGCTCCGCTACTAAATCCTCCACCAAAACCGTTCGAACTATTTTTGGAGGCAGCGTTGGCTTGGGTAGCTTGTATACTACTTGAATATGCCGTATGGATTGATTCATTAATCGTGTGATATAGATACCAATTCCAGCCGAAATCTAAATTGGTATATCCTGGATATATTTCTGTATATTCTTTGATTTTTACATTCATGCTTTTCTCGACTTTATCAGCAAGACCAAACACCGTTGCATATACTAAATATTTTTCCCATAAAGTAATTTCTGGGAGTTCTTTTACTTGGAAATTTCCAAAATCATTTAAGAAATTTTTAAAGGCTTTCCATCTTAAATAGTGTTCATTTCCTTTTCGGGTACGCTTGCGAATGAAAATGGTGTAAAACAAAAAGATGATAGCAACTGGGAAAACAAAATAAGATACAACGTATTCAACGTGATAATACATGGTTACCATAAAAATTAAAATGGCAAATAACAGCATTAAAATGCTACTTACAATTGGTATTCCGTTGGTTTCGTAAAAACGTTCTCTTTCTGCATCTTTGGTAACACAATTTTTCCAATCTGTATAACGACGTGTAAACTTTTCACATGTTTTCGTAGATTTTGCATACTTTTCTAAGTCTATATTTGTAAATTTCTTTTCTTTTCCTACTTCTTCGAAAAGAAAATCTAGCAATACTTGTTCGGTATCGGTAACTTGATTATTATTTAATAATTCAAATTCATATTGTTGTTTCTTGCCGATGTCCTCTTTTTTTTCCACTTTGATATTTTTTTTGTAAATTAAATTCATAATGGATGCACTCATGGCATTTGGCGTAATATTTTTATTCATTAAGTAGTCGATGACTTCTACATTGTAGTCTCCGGTAAATTCTCGATAATATTTGGCATCGAAATCACTTTTGTATTCTTTATCAAATTTGATGTAAATGTAAATCCAGAGAATAATTAATACAAGAAAATAGAGCAATGTTAGTTTTTTGGTAAAATCTAACATAAAACGAATCGTTTCACGTTGTTTGTTTGCTTTTTCAGCACGTTCTTCTTCTATTTTCCAAATTTCTTCAAAGGCTTGTTGTTTCGAATGACGCAATGTTTGATCGCTTTTTATAGTGTCCAGATCAAAGATCATGCGCAAATCAATGACAGAATTTTTATCTACTTTTTTCATTGTAGCTAATACGGTGTTATTCTTTGTTCGCTCAATTTCACCAGTAATATCTCCATGCGCCCAAAAATAGAAATTTTGATAATCTTTTTCTGGAAGATGAACTTGAATTTGTAAATTTAAAATTTCATCTGTAAAGCCATTTCCAATGAACGTCCAATAAAGTTCTGCTACATCTTCATGCATGACTACGACATCATCAATTTGATAGGTTATGAGAAATGCTACAGTTTCATTATTTGCACTTTGATACATTTTATAACTTAAAATATCATTTTCTCTTTCATAATAGTAATTTCCGTTCTTGGCATCTCGATCGATGGTGATTGGAACGAGTGGTGTGAAAATTTCGTCCATTGTATCAAATGAGATTTCTTCTGCTACGATTTTTTTGGTATATAGTTTGACGTTTTGTATTCCACTTGCATTATAGATAGAACTATTGGCAAAATCAATATTTCCTTCCGTGTATGTTTTTAATTTTGAGTTTTTATATGCCAGTTCTCGAATATATCCATTAAAATTTCCTTTTAAAACAATGAGTTCTTCTACATGCATGCTACCATCTTCTAAGACAGTGGCATCTACCAAAAAATTTGTAATATCATAATTTACATTGGCAGCATGAACGAAACACGGAAACAAGAGCATTGCCCATAAAATTATTAACTTTTTCATTATGACCCTCTTAAAAAATATAAGCTTACACTTGTAAGCTTAAAATTCAACTTTAATATTTTCTCTTTCTGTTTCATTTGCTTCAAAGAAAGCTTCCATTTTGAAATGAAACATTCCTGCAATTACATTACTTGGAAACATTTCAATTTTATTATTGTATTTTAAAACTGTGTCATTATAAAATTGTCTAGCAGACGCAACTTTATTTTCTGTTTCTTGTAACTCTTTTTGTAATTCCAAAAAGTTGGTATTTGCTTTTAAATCTGGATAACTTTCAGCTAATGCGAAGAGTTTTGAAATGGCGTTTGTCAGTTCACCGTTTGCTTTCATTTCTTCTTCTTTTGTTGAAGCGCTTAAGAATGTATTTCTTGCTTGAATGACACTTTCTAATGTTTCTTTTTCGTGTTTGGTATATCCTTTTACAGTATTCACTAAATTAGGAATTAAATCAAATCTTCGTTTTAATTGTACATCAATTTGTGCCCATTGATCTTTTACCCGATTTCTTAAAACTACAAATGTATTGTATGTTTTTATAACGTATAAAATTAGTAATACTATAATTGTGACAATAATTCCGATTGCCCACCACATATTCATTCCTCCTTACATTATTATATTATCATACTCTTTTTTATACTTCTAGTTTTTTCTTACTTCAATGACAGGTCGGATTGTCATCGTTTGGGTGTGTTCTTGTATGTTTCCACTGATATCATATCCATAACTTTGACCTAATGTTTGATTGGCGTTTGTAAGTGTCCACGCTTCCGGTGCATAATATCCACCATTATTTCCAACCCAAGTCGTCATCCCTTGATTTGCTTCTTCACTTGTAGGGATGCGAATGTATCCTTCGTATTCTTGCAAGCCATCTGTAAAGGTCATATTTATTAATGTATTTTTCGTACAAATTCGCTTATCGGCAGCAATGTCATATTGTAAGCGACAAGCTTTTTGCAAATTATCGTTATTAATAAACCAATTGTCTACGACTTTTTTGGCAATGCTTTCATCCCATTCATAGTAATAATAATTTGCTGCGGATTCATAAAAGCAGAAATTGCTACTGTAGGATGTTGCACACATTCTGGTTTTACATCTTGCTTCTGTACATTCATTATTAAAATAGTATGCATCAGAGGCTTCTACGTTTAAGGATTCTAACACTTCCCTTTGATTTAAAGCTCTTTTTAAAACCAAAACGACGGAGTCTGCTTTATTATTTACTACTAACCATGATTCTCCTACAAAATTCACTTCATCTCCTATTTGGTATAAATCCGTTTTATCACGATTTGGCAATGTGTTGACAATAAATTCTTCATCTTGATTCAAACTTAATTTAATGTCTTCTTTGATGGCCGATAATAATGTTCGATTTTGTGCATTGTTTACGGTTACCGATAGCATAATCATTAGAAAGACTAAAAAGAAGGAGTAGATGACTGATACTGCAATAAATCCGTTTTTCTTTTTCATATACTCCCTCCATTCTTGTCTTTATTATATAATTATTCGATTTCTTCTTCAAGGACAAAGATTTCCATTTTTTATTCTTCGAATGGCAGAGCCAATTTTTCTTCCGACATCGGCTATTGATTCGATGCATTTCGCTAAAGCTGAAAGGAATGCTCCCGATAATAGATCGCTTCCTCCTATAATTTGGATTAGTTGTTCTTCTTTTAGTTTATTCATTGCAAGATTGTGGGCGGACAAAACCATCTAAAAATCCTGCGACAAACGTTACAAATGCTCCGATTGCCAAAGCGATGATTCCTATTGACACCCCTCCTCCATTAATTTTTTGTAATTCTTCTTTTGTTAATTTCATTCTTATCCTCCTTCACTTACTATTTTCCATATTTTCTTGATAATCTGTTCTTTTTTATCTAACAATTTGATTTCTATCACTTGATTGTTTAAATACGATGTTGGAATCTGTAATTCTATTAACTGATAATTTTCTGGTTGTGTGTCTGTTAATAAAAGATCGCTCATCTTTTGAATTTTAAACGGATAGATTTCTTTTCCTATTTTCATATTTTCAAATTTATAAATTTTATCTAAATCATAATAAGGCCATGATATTATTAACGATTTTGTTTCTTGTTGGTAGATGGCTTTGACGGGCGTTTGAATTGAAATTTCCAACGTGCATGAAAGAATAAACATGGTAGTGATAAAGAAGGCAATCCAAATCGAAAAGGAGTTTTTTTCTTCTTCCATTTCATAACTTATTTTATTCAGATATGAGTATTCTTTCATGGCATTCCTCGCATTTCTTTGTTTCGTCGAATAGACTTTTTAGTTTTCGGTGACTAATATATAAAACGGTTTTTTCTTTCAGAAAAACGCGCATGTCTTTAATAATTTCTTTTTCCATTTGTTCATCTATTTCACTTAGCGCTTCATCTAAAAGATAGACTTCGGCATCTTTATACAGGGTTCTTGCTAACATAATTCTTGCTTTTTCTCCTCCAGAAAAATTATTTTCTTGACTATTGATAGTTGTTTCATAACGAAGAGGTCTTTTTTGAACAATTTCTTCAATTTTACAAATTTTACACACTTGATCAAATCGCGAAGTGTGAAAGGGTCTATACATCACAATATTTTCTTTGATGGTTCCAGTCATTAAGTTACTTTTTTGATTTAAATAGACTATTTTTTCATGCAATGCTTGTTTTTGAATATCCAAAATGTTATGGTCCCCAATTTCTATTGTTCCATTGATTGTTTTTTCATCTTTTAGAAGCAATTTGCAAATTGTACTTTTTCCACTTCCACTTTCACCCATTAAGAGTACATGTGTTCCTTTTGTAATACATAGGGTTAAATCCTTTAATACATAGCGATAATTATCATAAGAAAAGGAAACATTTTTAAAGAAAATATCTCCTTGCTCAAAGGAATCGGTTTTTCTTTCTTCTTCGATGGGAAGCGAAAGAAATTCTTGATTTTTGTGAATGATTTCGTTTAAATACTTTTCTTTCGAAAGTGTTTGAACAAAATTTTCCAAGGAATTTAATAAATAAAAACCGATGGTTTCAATCATGATAAAGTTGAATATTTCTAATTTTCCTTTGGACATTTGATATACTCCCAGTACTAGAAACAAAAATTCCGTTCCTTCTTTTAAAGCATTTTCTAACCAATTGATGTTCTCATTAAATTTTTCGATTTCTTCATTCTGTTTTAAAAAACAAATTAAATCTGCTTCTTCTTTCGGTTGTGTATATTTTTCAATTCCTAAATGATGTATTACTTCATTTTGCTTTAACCTTTCTAATAATCGATCTTGATATTGGCATTTTGCTTCTAATCGTTCTCTTTCTTTTTGATAGTTTTCTTGATGAATGCAAAGCATAAAAATGGAAAAAACCAAAAAGACGAAGAGATAAAAATGAAAGAAGAAACTTTGATAACCATATAGTAAGACAAAACAAAGAAAAATGGTAATGACTGAGAGAATTTTATTTTTCATTATTTCGCTATATAAGTATTTGATTTCCGTATTTTCCCAAAAACGATTTAAATAGTCCCCGATGGTTCTTGTTTTAAACAAGGAAAGAGGAAGATTTTTTACATGATCTAAATAATTTGTAACATGTAAAAGTTCTAAGTGTTTATTTAAAGAGTGATTCTTTTTCAAAATTTCTTTCATCATGATAATCTTTAAAATTAATAACCAAGCAAAAAAGACAGTTATGAAAAGAATTTCGTTTTTTCTTTCTAAAAAGGCATTTGCAACTTTTAGGTAAAAGGAACTTCCAATACTTATTACCAATAAAATCATTTCACTACCAATTAATTTGAGAAAAAGACTTTTCTTTTTTCCTAAATAAGTCAAAAAAACTTGCATTTTATGATCTGTTTGTTCCCGTTTTATTATTTCTTCTTTTGGATATGCTATTAATAATACTTCTGACCATATCCAGAAAAAATCACTTTCCGTCATCACTCGCTTTCCAAAACTAGGATCCATTAAAACCACTTTTTCTTTTCTTTTTTCATATAAAACCATGTAATGATTTTGTCCACTATCTAATACTACATGAACGATGGCTGGAAGAGGAAACTCCGTATTCCAAAATTCTTCTTTTTTGATTTTACATCCATATGCATCAAAACCATATTTCTTGAGTGTTTCAACCATATGAAAGGCACTGGTTCCTAGATTTGATGTTTTTGTATCTAAACGAATTTGTTCTAACGGAACGTAACCTTTAAAGTATTTTAGTATGGATAAAAGACAACATACTCCACAGTCTTTTTGATCTTGTTGTTTGACGATTAATTTTTTTTGCACTTTATCTCCCTCATTATTCATATTCAAGATGGGATTTGCATTTCCTTTTTTATTTCAAAAAAAAATAACATTTCTGTTATTTTTTTCGTTTCTTCTTTTTTTTCTTTCTTTTCTTTTTCGCCATATCTTGCCATTTTTTTACTAATTCAAATTCTCTTTCATTACTCTTTTTTAAGTATGGGAAAGCGTTTAATAATCGTTTTGGATAATGTTTTAATTGTTTCATCCGTTGTTTTAATAATCGTTCGAACATCCATGGAATTTTTGCTAATTTCTGGTTTTTTAATTCACTGAATACAATAATTTGATTGCGAAGTTGATAGGCAACTACACAGGAATAAATGACATCAATGATGAATACAAAAAAGAAAAGAATGGCACAAATGATTAATGCGGTATGATTCATTTGGGACAGAAATTGATTAAAAATTGGATTGGCAATGTAAATAATTGCTAATGACCCTATGCCAAAGAGTGTGGAATTTAATAAACAAATTCTGCCATTCACATTCCATTTGTTCTCCGAATAATCCCACCATCGATTATGAAAGATTTTTTCTAATATATAGCTTGTGATATATTCAATGGCTGTGGTAATGAGCATTCCGAATATAAATATCAAACAAGGATTGCTTTTTAGAGAATCTAACAAAATTACTAAAAAGATGCTTCCTACGCCGTAAATTGGAATTACTGGTCCACATAAAAATCCTCGATTGGTTATTTTGTGATCTACTATAATACACATTGACATTTCTGCTATGTATCCAAAAAGGCTGAACAAAAGGAATTTTAAAAATACGAATGCAATTTGATACATAGATATGGCACCAACTTTTCTATTTTTTATTATAGCATAAAGATTCTTTTTTCATGTAATATTTTACCAAAATTTTCATATGTTGTAATAGAAAAGGACTGGGAATGATGATTAATAAGCAGGGTTTATGGTTTGTAACTCTTTTTAGTTTAATACTGGTTTTAGGCATTTATTATGTTACGATGAGCGATGATACTTTATCAAAAATTCTTGATAGTACTTCGCCTGAACAGAATGCAGAGGCTGTTAATGTCGATGTCGATGAAGCAAGTGCCTTTGTTGCTTTACGGGTAAATGATGAAGAAGAAATGCTTAAAGAAATGAATGATTTGCAAACCATCTTATTAGATGAATCTGCTACTTTGGAAGAAAAAAATGATGCATATGATGCTTTGATGAATTTAAATGCGAATCAAGGAAAAGAAGAGGAACTTGAAAAGAAAATCAAAAAAGAGTTTTCTTATAATAGTTTTGTCAAAATTCAAAATGACCAAATTCGGATTGTTATTGAATCCAATGATCATAACGTAGAAACTGCAAATAAAATCATTCGTAGTATCCAATCTTTGTATGATAAAAAGATGTATATTACGGTCAAGTTTCAAAAATAATTCTTAGGCATATACTCTCACCAACTAAAATTTCAATACATAAAATATTATGAGTAGATTAGTAGAAGGAGAAAGTGAGGGTTGCTATGAAGAAAAAAATATTAACGATTCGAGAACAGGAGGTTTTTAACCTTTTGGTTTTAAATAAATCAACACCAGAAATTGCTGATTACTTACAAATTAGTGAAAAAACGGTACGAAACCATATTTCAAATGTCATGCAAAAGTTAGGAGTAAAAGGCAGAGCTCAAGCAGTTGTAGAGTTGTTAAAATTAGGGGAAATTACACTGTCATAAAAGTCTTTTATAGACTTTTTTGTTCTATCTAAAGGTCTTCTTCATACACTTTATTAGGTGGTATCATGTTAAAAAAAAGTGCGATGCGAAGAATTGCGGTTGGTACTATTGCACTCTTCATTTTTGGAATTTTATCTATTTTTCCGAATGAAATCCAAGAATCATTACCCAATGAGGTCAGCATTTTTTCAACTCATTCTTCTTCTATTTATTTAATTGATCCTTATGGTTATGTTGGACGTGTCGAAATGGCAATGAAAAACCAAGATGTCATAAATCAAGCCAGAGAAATTGTAGAAAGTTTGGTTATTGATGGAAATAAAAGTACTTATCTTCCGAATGGATTTCATGCTGTTCTTCCCAAAGGTACCACGCTTCTTCATTTAGATATTCAAAATCATATTTTAAAACTGGATTTTAATGATAACTTTTCTAAAATTCCAGCTCAACAAGAAGAAAGGGTTCTTGAAAGTTTAATTTTTTCATTAACTGAACTCGACGATATTCAAGGTATTCTTTTATATATTCAAGGGGAATTATTAACTCGTTTGCCAAATTCGCAAATTCCTCTTCCATCCATTTTAACGCGCGAATATGGTATTAATAAAATTTACAATTTGACAGAAGTGAAAAATACGGTAAAAACAACTGCTTATTACGTTAGTAAATATCAAAATGTGCTTTATTATGTTCCTGTAACTGAAATTCGGAATGATTCGAAAGAAAAAGTGGAAATCGTGATTGAAAGATTAAAAAGTTCCCCGATTTATCAAACCAATCTCATGAGTTATCTCAGTGCAAATGCTGAATTATTGGATTATGAAATTTTAGAAAATGATATTCAACTTTCTTTTAATCATTATTTATTAGATGATTTTCAAAACAAGCATATCTTGGAAGAAGTAGAATATTCAATCGGTCTTTCTCTTCGAGATACAATAGATATATCAAAAGTTAGCTTTCTTATCGATGGTGAACTATTAAAGGAAACAGAAGTATAAGTTTTCTTTTTTTTGGCATCCTATAAAAGGACTTGCAATATCTTTCTGGTTATATTATAATCATTTTGTTTATGAAATTTGTTCGCGTAGCTCAGTTGGATAGAGCAATCGCCTTCTAAGCGATCGGTCGAGAGTTCGAATCTCCCCGCGAACACCATTAAAAAAAATTCCCTTTTCGAAGGGTTTTTTTATTGCTTCCTCTTCATTTTGCATGTATACTATATTTTTAAAAGTTGGTGTTATTAATGAAAAAATTTCGTTATCTTGCGGCGTTATGCTATAAAACTTGTGATTCTACGGATTATATTCAAGTACATCCAACGCATATCGTACGTTGTAATCTTATTGACAATTTCTTTGATGTTGAGAATATGGGAAGTTATATGAGTGCTTTTTTAAATGACGATGATGTCACTTATCCGATGGCTGAATTTGCAATTTCTTGGGAAGATTTTCAAAAAAAGTTTCAATTGAATGAAAAATCGGATGATGAGGATCTTGAGAATGCTTTTAATTATTATCTCGATGAATTAAATCAAAAGCTTTACTTTCAAAAAATTGATTATGATCAAAATATTGCTACTACCTATGCTTTATGTTTGGATGAATATAAAATGTCGGTTATTGCGGTTTCCAATGATATGGGAGATGTTCATTATATGAACGAAGAATCCGATTTGGATTTCCAAAATTTTTGTAATCCGTCTGATGAGAGTGTTCTTGTTTATTCTGATAAAGAAGAAACGAGTGAAAATTCGCAAAATCTTTCTTCAACTACTAGCCTTTCGTCTCTTCCAACTTATGCTGATTTTTATCGCTATTTAACTCATTATATTAAAGGTCAAGATGAAGCGATTCAAACTGTACTTGCTACTTTATATCGCCATTTTCAACTTCAAAATTATCGAAATAAAACCAATATGATGATTATAGGACCTTCCGGTTGTGGAAAAACGGAAATCTTGAGAAGAATCCAAGAAAAAATTGAAGTTCCAATGGTTACGGTTGATAGTTCTTTTTACTCGGTTGCCGGATATGAAGGAAATTCTCTTTCGGATATTTTAGTTCAACTTTATCATCAAGCTGAGGATAATCTAGAAAAAGCGGAACACGGAATTGTGGTGATTGATGAAATTGATAAAAAAGTAACCCGTGATCAGAATGACGTTTCTGGTATTCGCGTATTAAATAGTTTGCTAACGATGATTGAAGGTGGAACTTTTCATATTAATATTGGTTCCGAAGTATATCCACGTTACATTCAATTTTGTACCAATCAAGTTTTATTTATTACGATTGGAGCATTTGCTGAATTATCCCAAGAATTACAACGAAAATCTTCTTCTTTAGGATTTCAAGCGCATCCAAATGTTGTTCAAACGGAAATTACTTTAGAAGATTTAAATCGTTATGGTCTTCCACTTGAGTATTTACGTCGCATTCGCCTTTGTCAAATTCATCCATTATCTATGCAAAATTTATATGACATTTTGGTGATGCCAGAAGACTCTTGTTTATATGAATATCAACAATCTTTTGAAAAATGGGGATTTCATTTACAAATTGATCAATCTGCCCTTTGGGAATTTGTTCGTCGAGCTGCACAAGAAAAGCAAGGTGCCAGTGGACTTAAAGTGGCTCTTGCCAATGTCATAGACCCTGCTTTTCATGAACTTTGTATGAGTGATGGAAGTTGTGATTCCGTTTATATTGATGAGGCCACGATGCAAATGAAACCTCCTTATCGTTTAATCAAAAAGAAAGAAAATTAGATGAGGCTTTTAAATTCTGCTCCTCGATCTTCAAATTTATCGTATTGATCCCAAGAAGCACAGGCAGGAGATAATAAAACGGTGTCATTTTTGATGGCATCTTTTTTAATTTCTTTCATTACTTCTTGAAGTGTTTCTTTTTTGGTACATGGGATGCTCATCTTTTTGGCGAATTCTTCTACTCTATCTTTAGTTTCTCCCATTGCGTAAATCTTTTTTACATATTGCATATGTTCTTTTAATTCAAAAAAATCTTGCTGGCGTTCAAAGCCTCCTAAAATTAATAAAACTGGCGTTTGAAAACTTTTTAAGGCGGTAATGGTAGAAGTTGGATTGGTGGACTTGGAATCGTTATAATAATCAATGTCATTTACTCTTTTTACAAATTCTAAACGATGTTCTACTCCACCAAAGTTTTTTAACACTTCACACACTTTTTCTTTTTGCATGTGAAATTCATTTACTACTAAAAGAGCGGCCATAATATTTTCATAATTATGCATTCCTTTTAATTTGATATCCTCAAGATGAATGATTGGTTCATCATTTAAATAAATCGTATTTTCGTTTATATAACAATCTTGTTTGGTAAAATATTTCTTTTGGGATGGGATTTTTTCGGTTTCTTTTAGGGAATCTTCATTGGTCGCGTTAATGATTGCGATATCTTTTTGGGTATGGTGCTGAAAGATTTTTTGTTTTACTTTTTTATAATTTTCATAGGAGCCATGAAAGTCTAAGTGTGTTGGACATAAATTGGTTAGAACACTGATATTGGTTTTAAAATCTTTCATATTTAATAGTTGATGATCAGAGATTTCTAGTAAAAGAACGTCATTTGGTTTGATTGATGGAAGAATACTGCATAAAGGAAAACCAATATTTCCACCTAAGTGAACTGGAACGTTCATCTTTTTTAGCATTTCGTAAATCAGAGTGGTCGTGGTAGTTTTACCATTGGATCCTGTCACGCCAATAATGGTAACATTCTCTGGTAGATAGTGGTAAGCTACTTCCATTTCATTGATAATGGGAATCTGCAATTCTTGGGCTTTTTTCACAAGTGGATGCGTCATGATGATTCCTGGATTTTTTACTACTACATCAAATGTTTCATCTAATAACTCTTCGGGTGTATCGGTTTGAATGAACGTTACTCCTAGTTGTTTTAGTAGTTTTAAATGTTCTTCCTCTTGCTCTTTGGCATCTGTGATGAGAATTTCATTGTTCTTACTTAAGAATTTGGCACATTCGTAACCACTTTTGGCCATTCCAAAAATGAATATCTTTTGATTTTGATACATAAAATTACACCTTCTTTTCTAATTATAGCATATTTTTCTTTTTCCCTTTTATGAATATCACAAAAAAACATACCTAGTGGTATGCTATTCTTCTTCTTTTTTGATATTTAATTTTTCTTCGCCTTTATAATTGCCGCATTTTGGACATGCACGATGAGGCTTTAAATTTGCTCCACATTTTGGGCATGTTGTCATTGCACTTACTTCTTTTTTCAAATGTGTACGACGCATTCTTTTTTTTGTCTTACTTGTTCTTCTAAAAGGAACTGCAAATGCTTGAAGATCTAATTTTAACATATTATCACTCCTTTTCTTCATCAAGTAGCTTCCGTAGCGGAGCTAATCTTGGATCAATACTTTCTTTTTTTTCACTGACGAATTCCCAACCTATCCCCTTCTTTGTTTCTTCTTGGCTGTTTGATATCGCAATGGGAACTTCCAGTACAATATTTTCCCATAAAATTCCCATAATATCAAGTGTATTTTGATTTTTTCCTAAATATTGTTCTATCTCTTCATTGGAAGAAGTTACTTTTTCTTCCATCTGGATATGTAATGGCATGGTGACATTTTCTAGGGTTCTGGCATCTGGTAAGATCATTTCTCCAGTTAAAGTTATTTGCAATACATATTCTTGATCATTATTTTTTTTCATTGATCCTTGCACTCGGAGATCTTTTAAATCACGAATATCCGTGTTTTGGTACTTTTCTTTTGGAATATCAATCTTTTCGTCAAATTTGGTTTCTTTAATTAAAAAATTTTGGAAGTCCACCGTATCTCTCCTTTTTTTGTTTTATTATAATATATAACTTCTTTTTCCGCAAATTGTAAATCTATGCTAAAATACACTTAAAAAGAAGGTGATTGGGTGCGCGTTGTCGGTATTATTGGGGAATATAACCCATTTCATTTTGGACATTTATATCATATTCAAAAAACCAAGGAAAAATTTCCAGATAGCATTCTTATTTTAGCATTAAATGGATGTTTTTCACAACGTGGAGATGTTTCGATTTTAAGTGTTGAAGATAAAGTGCGCATTTCTTTACAGTATGGCGTAGATATCGTCGTTCAAATTCCTACTTTATATGGAACCCAATCAGCAGATATTTTTGCGGATTGTGCCATTTCTCTTCTTCATGAACTTGGGGTCACTGACATTGTTTTTGGAAGTGAAACCAATTCTATTAAACAGATTTCTCTTTATGCAAAGAAGCAATTAAAACAAGATCTTCATGAACAGATGGAGGGGTATTTAAGAATTGGTCTTAATTATCCTACGGCGCTTTCAAAAAGTGTTGGTTTAACGAAAAAATTTTGTAAACCCAATGATCTATTAGGGATTTCTTATGCAAAAACGGTTTTCAAAAATCACTATGAGATTACTTTACATACGATTTTACGAACGAATTCTTATCATGATCTTTCCAGTAATACGGGAGTAGTTAGTGCCAGTAATATTCGACATAAACTAGAAAATCAAGAAGATGTTCAATCTTTTCTTCCCAAAGATGTGTATCCTTTGATTCATTCTTTTTCTTCTTTAACATTATGGAAGATGCTACAATATAAAATCTTGACCGATGCCAATTTAGCTTTATATCTTACAGTGGATGAAGGAATTGAAAATCGGCTTCAAAAAATGGCACCAAAGGCTTCATCTATTGAAGAGTTTATGAGGCTTGTTAAGACAAAACGCTATACTTATAATAAATTACAGAGGATGATGATCCACATTCTGCTTGGTATTACAAAAGAAGAAAATGAGAAGGCTTCTCTTTCTTATATTCCCATTGTGGGATTTCGTGAAACTGGAAAAAAATATTTACATGAACACAAATGTTCTTTGCCCTATCGCGTAGATCCTTCTTCTGTTTTGTATCAAATCGAACTGCGAGCAGCATTTGTCTATGAGTTACTCACCAATCATCCTGCATATCCTTTTGTACTATGTCATAAACCCATACAATATTTTGACAAATAAAATTGCTTTTTTTATAATTAAGTTGAAAGAAGGTTCTTCATTTGAAAAAGTTTTTTGATCATTATGTCGTATTTGATACGGAAACGACTGGTTTATATGATACTTCCGATCATATTATTGAAATTGGTGCTTTAAAGATTGTGAATAATGAAATTGTCGATGAGTTTGATGTTTTGATTAATCCAGAATGTAAAATTCCGGAGATTATTACCAATATTACAGGAATTACAGATGAAATGGTTCACAGTGCCAAGACGATTTCTGATGTTTTACCAGAATTTATGGCATTTCTTGAAGACTTTCCGGTTGTATGTCATAATGCTCCTTTTGATCTTGGATTTATCAATCAAAATCTTAAAAAATTAGGAATGCCGGAAATGAAAAATGAAGCGGTTGACACGGTTGAACTTGCAAGAATTTATATTCCCCGAGCTTACAATTATAAGTTAGAAACCCTCAAAAAATATTTTAAACTCGATTTTGGTTCCCATCGAAGTATTGAGGATTGTAAAACAACCCATTATATTTATCAAGAATGTAAAAAAAGAGCTACTTCCAACGTAATGTAGTTCTTTTTATTTTTGACATTTTGGGCAGTAATAACTGCTTCTTCCGCCGATTTTATCTCGGCGAATTTTACTATGACAGTTGTGGCATTCTTCGTTTTCTCTTTTATGAACCTTTAGATGTTGTTGAAACTTTCCCGTTACTCCTAAACTCGATGTATAACTACGAATGGTCGTTCCACCCTCTTCAATGGCTTTCGCAATGATTTTTTTACTTGCAAGAATAAGATTCTCACAATCTTTTTTGGTTATTTCATTTCCTTTTTTCCAAGGGGAAATTTTGGCTTCAAAGAGTACTTCATCGGCATAGATATTTCCCAATCCACTGATGATGGTTTGATCTAACAATAGTGTTTTCATGGGAATTTGTCTGGGTTTTAATTTTGCATATAAATAATCTGGCGTTAATGATGTACTTAAAGGTTCCCTTCCCTGCTTTTGAATCGCTTTGTATTTTTTTACATCTTCGATACTCATTAAAGCCATTCTTCCAAATTTTCTGGTATCATGATATCTTAAATCGGTATGATCTGTAAAAGTAAAAATAATATGTTCATGTTTTTCATAAGGGTCTGTTTCTTTTTTTAGAAAATATTTTCCTTCCATTCGCAAGTGACTTAATAAAGCATAATCATCTAATTCAAAAATCAACCACTTTCCGATTCTTTTGATGTCTACAAAAGTCTGATTTGGCAGCAACTTTTGAAATTCTTCGATATCCGTTTCAATGATTTTCGGATAACGAATGGTTACTTTTTGGATTTTTTTCCCTAATATTTTTTCTTTTAAGGTGTTTCTTACGGTTTCTACTTCAGCAATTTCTGGCATAACAATCTCTCACTTTGTATCATACCAATCACTTCCAAAGTCTGCACTAACTTTTAGAGGAACTTTTAATTGAATGGTATGTGTCATGATATCGGTAACAATTTCTTTGACTTTTTCTTTTTCTTCTTTTTTGACATCAAAAATTAATTCATCATGTACTTGCAAGATCATTTTTGATTCCATATGTTCGCTTGCAAATTTTTGGGCAATTTCCACCATGGCTTTTTTGATAATATCGGCACTCGTACCTTGAATCGGCGTATTTAAAGCGATTCTTTCTCCAGTTTGACGCACCATATAGTTTCCACTATTTAATTCATCAATTATTCTTTTTCGTTTAAAGAGCGTTCGAACAGCTCCTTCTTTATATGCTTCTGCGACGATTTCTTCCATATATCTTTTTACTCCAGGATATAATTCGTAATATTTGTTAATAAATTTGTTGGCTTCGGTTCTACTGATTTCTAAGTTTTCTCCTAAACCAAACCCACTGATTCCATAAACGATTCCAAAAATAACGGCTTTCGCAGTAGAACGCATTTTTTTTGTTACTGCAGAGGTTGGAATTCCATAAATATCACTTGCTACTTTGGTGTGAATATCTTCATCATGAACAAAAGCATCAATTAATTCTTTGGAATCCGAAATATGTGCTAGAATTCGAAGTTCAATTTGGGAATAATCAGCACTTAAAAACTCATCAAAGGTTGGAAAGAAGGCTTTTCTCACTTTTCTTCCTTCTTCATCACGGGCAGGAATGTTTTGAAGATTTGGTTCAATGGATGATAAGCGTCCGGTTCTAGTTAGATTCTGTTTATAAATCGTATGAATTTTACCATCTTCATGAATGAATGGGACTAGTCCTTCTAAATAGGTAGAATTTAGTTTACTTAAATTTCGATATTCCAGTATTTTTTCGATGATGGGATGAATTCCTAATAACTTATGGAGAACTTTGACATCGGTTTTATATCCAGTTTGGTTCTTTTTACCACCTGGCAATCCCAATTTTTCAAATAAAATTTCTCCAAGTTGCTTTGGACTGGCAATATTAAATTTTTCTCCTGCCATATTGTAAATATCCTTTTCTAATAGTTCTATTTTGGCTTTGGTATCCATTTTCATTTCTTCTAAAACGTCTTTGTCTACTTTCACACCCGTCATTTCCATATCAGCAAGAACAGAGATTAAAGGCATTTCGATATTTTGATATAATTCATACATGTTTTCTCTTTTAATTTCTAAAACATAATCATCTCGCGTATCATATAAAAATTTGCTTTTTAAAGCAATGTCTGCAATCCGAAAATTCTTTTCAAAATCTGCTTTTTTTAATTCATCGTATAATGTTACTTGATACCCTTTTGGATTCATTAAATATGCTATATCATCTTTGATTGTATAATTTAATAAATATGCTAGAATCATTAAATCGTAGTTTGCTTCTTTTAAATTGATTCCGAGTTTGGCAAGCGATACAATGCTTTTTTTCAAATCGAAAGTATATAAAATTGTCTTTGCAATCTTTGGAAAAATGGATTTTATCATGGAATTTGGAATATAAAATGTTCCATGTTCATTGGTAATGGCCGAACCAACGATATTGGCTGTATGATAGTTTGCTTGATCTAGTTCTATGTAAAAAGCATTTTTTTCACTTTCAATAAAATCTTTTTCTTCTTTTACAATGGTATATTCAATCTTTTTTGGTGGAGTTGGTTTTTCAAAGTTTTTTAATAGCGAATAAAATTCCAATTCTTCATATATTTGTTGGAGTTCACTTCCCTCTTGAGGTGTATAGCGAATATTTTCAAGATCCGTTACTTCGAGAGGAACTTCTTTATAAATGGTGGCAATTTCTTTGCTTGTGAAAGCCATTTCTTTGTCTTGCAATAACAATTCTTTTTTTCTTCCGGTGATTTTGTCAATGTTTTGGTATATTTCTTCGACACTTCCAAATTCTTGCAAAAGGGAAAGAGCAGTTTTTTCTCCGATTCCTTTGACGCCTGGAATATTATCCGAACTATCTCCAGCAAGCGCTTTTATATCAATGATTTTAATGGGATCTAATTTGTATTCTTCATAAAATGTTGTGGGATTGTATCTGACAAAACCTTTTTGTTTTAATAATTTCATATCTAATTGGTTTGATACGAGCTGTAATAAATCTCGATCACTTGAGATAATCGTTCCGTTGAAATCTGGATCTTCTTCGACCATTTTGGCAAGAGTACCTATAATGTCGTCTGCTTCATAAGGTGCTAATTCAAAATAAGGAACGCCCATTCCCTTTAAAATTTTCCGCGCATATGGCATTTGACGTACTAGATCTTCTGGCGTTTCTTTTCTACCCTCTTTATAGAAGTCATATTTTTCTCTTCGAAAATTTTTACCAATATCAAATGCTACCGCCATGTATTGTGGATTTTCCTCTTCGATAATCTTATGAATCATGCTGGTAAAGCCGTAAAGGGCATTGGTTGGAAATCCTTTGGAATTTTTTATTAACGATCCGGAGTAAGCGGTTGCATAGTAACTGCGAAATAACAAGTTGTTTCCATCAACTAATATGATTTTTTTCATGATATCACCAACTTTATTATATCATACCTTCCTCTATTTTTCTTTTTTATAAAAATAAGCTACATCATGAAAATAAGTTGGTTCTAATGAATCTGGAATTAATTTTTTATACATTTGTAATTCACTTGCTCTTTGATCGATGAAAAACATCGTTTCTGCATCTTCGATTTGCGTATCATAAAGATAGGCGCCTTCAATCATTCCCCCTTTTTTTAATAAATGAAAATATTCTTTTAAAATGTGAAAGTATTGTTCTAGTTCTTCTATATAATAATTGTTTAGACAAGAACAATATATTTTGTGAAATGTATTTGGTTGGACAAATTGTAAAACTTCTTCAAATCGGCAATTTAGACAAGTTATTTTGACTTGTTTTAAACGTTGTTTTAATATTTCATATTTTTCTTTTGACATAAAGAGATTGGTTTTGGTAATCAAAGCTTCATAGTAGGATCCTTTTAACGGTTTATAATAATCCCGTTCAAATAAATTATGGCAAAATGCATCGGCTTCTTTATATTTTTCGTAAATGGCTTGCCAATACACTTTGATATCTTTTGGTAATTCTTCTTTGATTTGTTTAAAATAGAAGGAACTTAGATAGGCTTGTTCTTCTCCATAAAAGATAAAATGACAAAAATCTTCATAATTCAGTTTTAAAATTGCAGCAATTAACAAATAAGTATAGCAAATATTTAATTCGTTTTTATCAAATAATACTACTTCTTTGGCACCTGCAAAAATCGCATTTAAACCCGGATAACTCGATCCGATTACTCCTAAATAATTTTTCCAGCTTCCTTTCATTTCTTGATACAATTTTTGATGATTGATGGTTGGATAATTCATAATTCTAGCATGTAATTCATCATATTCATCACAATCACAGTCAATGATTTGAAAAGAAGATTGAATGCATGTTTTAAGATTTATTTGCGACAATTTGCTCACCGACTTCTGATTTGTTATCCTACCATAGTTCTTTTCTTTTGTCTATGAAAAAAACAAGTCAATGGTTGCTTATCTTCTTTAGAATAAGCTTAATTGACTTGTTTCTGGCATTCCTTCAAATAGTCCTAAACTTCTTAATTTTTCAACGGTTGTCGCATTGACTTTGCCACGAAGTTGAAAATCTTCTACACTATAGAATGGCTTTTGATTTCTCTCTTCAATGATTTTTTTGGCAACGGCATCTCCCAAACCATCCAGTGTTCGAAATGGAGGAATGAGCGTATATTCATCTTGTTCATCAATTAAAAAGTTTGTTGCATCACTTTTATTGATGTCTAGTGCTCCAAATTTAAATCCTCTGGCGGTTGCTTCTAAGGATAGTTTTAAGGTTTCTAATACGGATTGATCTTTATTGGTTGCATCATAGCCTTTACTTTGAATTTCCATCATTTTTGCTTTGATGGCATCGTAGCCTTTCATCATGACTTCTAAATCAAAATCTTCAAAGCGAGTTGAAAAATAGGTTGCATAATAGATGGCTGGTTTATGAACTTTATACCAAGCAATGCGGTAGGCACTCATGACATAAGCGGCGGCATGAGCTTTTGGGAACATGTATTTGATTTTAAAGCAAGATTTAATAAACCAATCTGGAATTTTGGCTTTTTCCATAATTTCTACATATCCTGCCCAAGTTTCTGGATCTTTGCTGGCCTTTCCTTTTCGAACGAATTCCATAATTTTGAAAGCTTTGAATGGTTCTAGTCCTCCATACATGAGTTCTACCATGATGTCATCTCGACAACCGATTACCTTACTAAATGGAACAATGTCTTTTTGAATTAATTCTTGCGCATTTCCTAACCATACGTCTGTTCCATGAGATAGGCCTGATATTTTGATTAATTCAGCGAAGGTTTTTGGTTTTGTGTCTTTGACTAATTGGATGGTAAATGGGGTGCCGAATTCTGGTACGCCAAGGGTTCCAGTATCGCACATAATTTGTTCGGGCGTAACACCGAGGGCTTTGGTACTTGTAAAGATGGACATGGTCTCTTTATCATCTAATGGCACATTTCGGACATCTTCTTTGGTTAAATCCTGAATCATTCTTAGTTGGGTTGGATCGGTGTGACCTAAAATATCTAGTTTTAAGACACATTCATCGATGGCATGATAATCAAAGTGCGTTGTTCTCCATGCACTTGTTGGATCTTCTGCTGGATATTGGAATGGTGTAAAGTCAAATACTTCCATGTAACCTGGGATAACCACGATTCCTCCTGGATGTTGACCAGTTGTACGTTTTACACCAGTACATCCTTTGGCTAGTCGTTCGATTTCGACACTGCGCATAATAATATTTTTTTCTTCACAGTATCCTTTAACATATCCATAAGCGGTTTTTTCTGCTACGGTACCAATGGTTCCAGCACGATATACATTATCTACTCCAAATAATACTTTCGTATATTCGTGAGCAGAGGCTTGATTTAAATCGGAGAAATTTAAGTCAATATCTGGAACTTTATCGGCATTAAAGCCCAGGAAGGTTTGAAATGGAATATCTTGTCCTTCTTTAACCATTTTGATTTTACAAATTGGACACATTTTATCTGGTAAGTCATACCCACATTTATATTCATTTCCGAGTGGTTCTCCTTTTTCGTTATTAAATTCACTGTGTTTACATTTTGGACAACGATAGTGCGGTGCTAAGGCATTTACTTCGGTGATTCCCATTAAATTGGCTACAAATGATGATCCAACGGAGCCTCGGCTTCCTACGAGAAACCCTTCATCATTAGAGTGCTTTACTAATTTTTGAGCGATTAAATAAATGACGTCAAAATTAGCACCAATGATGGCAGTCATTTTTTTCTTGGCAGCCTCTTTTAATTCTTCATCTGAGGATTCTAAGACTTTCATAAATTTCTTCTTGAACGGCATCGGGTCCTTTTATGACAACTTCATGCATCCGTTTATAAATTTCTTTTTCATCCTCTTTGGCATTCTTTTTGATTGCATCAATAAATGATGCACCGTAAAGTTCTAGTGCAATTCGCTCTTCAATGTGATAAGGGAGCGGATCTCCATACCACTCTTTGGCTTTTTCATAAACCATATTGGTAACAGTCATCTGTGAATTTTCAATGATTGGTGCAAAGGGAATTCCTCCGGTTTCAATGATGACTTCAATTTCTTCAATGCTATCGGCAATTTTATTTGGATTGGTAATGACAATTTCTTTGGCTGTTTCTTCGTCTAAAAAGGAAAATTCATCCAACATTTCTCTCGTGGTTAATAAATGCATATCCGGTACGGTCATTCCTTTTCGATTTAATGGATGCAAGCGACCATTGAATTTCTGATTAATAATAATTTCTCGATATATTTTATCTTCTTTGGTCAGATGATGGGCATCGCTGGTGGCAACCACTGGCTTTCCGGCGGATTTGGCGACACGAATGATCTTTTCAATATTTTGTTGTAGTTCTAATGTCGTTTGGAAGGTTCTATTTTCTCCGACTAAATGCAAGCAGGCACTGATTGGTTGGACCTCAATGTAATCATAAAAACTCATCATATTGACTAATTCTTCATCATCTTTCGTCATCGCTGCATTGAAAATTTCACCGTTAATACAACCACTGCCAATTAATAATCCTTTTCTCAGATTTTGGATTTCTTGGCGTGGAATTTTTGGCTGTTCGTTTTTATATAAATATTTTGTGTTAGCGATGGAGATAATTTTAAATAAATTTTTTAATCCTTCGCGGTTTTGAGATAGTATGGTGGCGTGAAAAGGATAAGAGAAACGAATCAGTGAATCAATGTCAATCGATTTATATAGGTCCATGGTTGTTTCAATATTTCGATCATATAAAACTTTACACATCTTATAGAATGCTAAGGCAGTTCCTTCTGCATCATAATCAGCACGATGGTGCTTTTCTTCGTCCCATTCGATGTTGTATTTTCTTGTCAATGTTTGGAGTTTATGATTTGCCCAATCTGGGTTTAAAATTCTGGCTAAACTCATGGTATCGACGACGGTGTTAGTAAATGATCCTAAACCATATTTATTCATCGCTGAAGACATAAAGGAAATATCAAACTTGGCGTTATGCGCAACCATTGGGAAATCTTGAGCCCATTTTAAAAAGCGTTTGGTGACTTGTTCTTCGTTGTCTTTTCCTTGGACCATTTCATCGGTGATAAAGGTTAATTCGGTAATTTTGGTAGGAATCGGACGATGAGGATCGATGAGTTCATCAAAACGGTCGATAATTTCTCCGTTTTTGATTTTGACGGCACCAATTTCAATCATCTGATCATGGCCGGCATAAAATCCGGTCGTTTCAGTATCAAATACAACAAATGTTTCATTTAAAAAGTTATATTCTTTTGGATTATATACGACATCAATGTCATCGTTGACAACGTTTAGCTCTGCACCATACAGCACTTTAAAGCGATCGCTACCTTCTTTTCCTTTGTTGTAATCGCGAACGGCGTGATACATTTCTGGAAAAGATTGAACACAGTTATGATCGGTTACGGCAACGGCTTTGTGTCCTAATTTCATTGCATAATTTACCAAATCTTTTCCTTCAATGACACCATCCATTGCACTCATCATGGTATGGGCGTGTAATTCTACTCTTTTTTCTGGTTCTTCATCTTGAATGACTTCATCTTTTGAAGGAATCTCTTCCATATTTCGAATGGCTAAAACTAAATCTTTGGCAAAGTTATCAAATTCGACATTTCCTTGTACTCGATACCATTTGCCAATTTTAATGGCTTTCTCCACTGTTTTAAATTCATCTTTTTTCTTTTTAAAAATTTTAGCTAAAATGCTATTGGTTTTATCTGAGATTTTCAACGTTAAGATATTAATGGTTTCTCTTTCCATTGTTTCTTTGTCAAAAACAAAAACTTCTAAGATGACATTTTTCATATCTCCCATAATATTATTAATAACAATGGGTTCCCCTTCAATCTTTTTTCCAACGATGGGTTCTCCTTCTTTTCTTTCTAAAATGTCTTCTTTTTTGGGTTCGTTTATTTTACTGTTTTCAATTTCTTTTTTGACTTCCTCTTTTAAATCTAAATTTAAAAAAGTGGAAATTTCGATATCCCCCAGTCCAGCCATCATTAATTTTTCTTTGATTTTTTTTGCTTCTTTTTTGATTTCAGATTCTTCGTAAATACTTGTTACTTCAAAAGTGATGATATCTTCATCATATAAAATATTGGTATCTTTCATTCCCATGAGGGATGGTTTTTCTTCAATTAATTCTTTTTTGATATTGGTAATGTAATCGATGATGTCATCTTTTCTGATTTCGTCATAGTGCATTTTGATTTTTACTTTTGATGTTTGATAAATCCCCTTTTCTGCACAATTTAAAAGATTTTTATAACTGTTATAAGGCATAGCAAAAGGGCGATGCAAATAAACTTCAAATTCTTGACTTTGTTTTTTTAATAGGACTTTTTCAATCGTCGTATCCTTTAAAAATTCTTCTTCTTGAAAGCTAATGCTATCAAAAAAACGTTTTACTTCCTTCATATAACTACTTCCTTACTGTTTGATTATATTGGTTACATTAATTTGATATTTATCAAATCGTTTGGTTACTTTTCCTTCTATTTGGACCAAGTCATTTTTTTCTAACTGATTTAATAATGGGTACACATTTTTAAATACGACAAAATCTTTGGACATCGTTTCATCACTGGCACGCACAAAGGCCATCGGTTCTTTTTGTTTGGTTTCGATTCGACGAATATTTTCAATTACGACAATGCATGTGACATATTTATCAAAATATTTTTCCATTTGATCTAATTTGGTTATTTTTGGATCATTATATTTGCTTGATGGATGGTTGCTGATATAAAATCCAAAGGTTTCTAATTCTTTACTTCGGATGTCTATGGGTTGTTCTTCCACTCTTTTTAAGGTTGGTTTCATGACTAGGTATTCATCCATATCTTGCATGAGTGATTCTTCTAAATCACTTACTAGTGTAGCATAGTTTATTGCTGCATCTATATTTTCTTTTAGTGTACTATGGCTTTTTTCTAATGAATCAAATGCTCCAGCATCAATTAAACTTTCGATGGTTTTTTTATTGATATTTTTTTTATATGTTCTTGCTACAAAATCAAAAAAATCTTGGTATAATCCATTTTTTTCTCGTTCACTTATTATTACTCCAGCCGATTCGATTCCTAGATTTTTAATGACGGAAAATGGTAAAATCAATGCATTTTTTTCAATGCGATATGTTTTTAAACTCCGATTAATGTCCGGATGAAGAATTTGATAATTTCGCTTTTTGGCTTCTATCATGTATTCTTTGGTTTTATCTACCGCATTGATACTCATGTTTAACAAATTGGCAATGGAATAAATGGGATAATTCACTTTCAAATAAGCCATTTGATAGCCGATTAGTGCATAACACACTGAATGTGCTTTATTAAATCCATAATTGGCGAATTTACTGATTAAATCGTATACTTTTTCGGCAAGGGTTACGTCATAACCTCTTTCGGTTGCTCCTTTTATAAATTTTTCTTTGTATTCGATAATGACTTCCTTTTTCTTTTTACTCATTGCTCTTCTGATGATGTCACTTTCTGAAAAACGAAATCCACCCATTTTGGATAAGATTTGCATGATTTGTTCTTGATAAACCATTATTCCATATGTACTTTCCAAAATTTCTTTTAAATCAGGATGAAGATAGTCGATTTTTTCTTTTCCTTCTTTTCTTCGAATAAAGGAATCGATATTTTCCATGGGTCCAGGTCGAAAAAGTGCTAAGGCTGCTACTAAATCGTCAAAGGAATTGACCTTTAACTTTTCTAAAAAGTGAGTCATGCCCGTACTTTCAAATTGAAAAATTCCCAACGTATCCGCGTCATGAAACATTTTGATAACTTTGGGGTCATCCAGAGGAATTTTATTTAAATCAATTTCTTCATTGGTATCTTCTTTGATTAAGGTTAGAATATTTTCAATAATGGTGAGATTTCGAAGGGCTAGAAAATCCATTTTTAATAATCCTAATTCTTCTAGATAAGACATGGTGACGCCAGTAAGCATTTCTCCACCACTATAACAAATCGGGATGACTGTATCTAGAGAAACGGATGAAATGACCACACCCGCTGCATGGGTAGAGATATGCCGTTTTAGTCCTTCTAAATGTTTGGCTATTTCATACCAGTTTTTCACTTCTTCATTATTTTCTAAATACCATTTGATGCGCGGATTTTCGGCATTTTCTAATAAATTTTTTTTCGGATCAATGTACGTTACAAATTTATTAATGACCTCTGCATCGAGTTTTAGTGTCTTTCCTACATCTCGAAGCACTAATTTACTTCCTAGTGTTCCAAAAGTCATAATTCCCGCAACACAATCTTTTTGATATTTTTCTTTGACATACTCAATGACTTTCCCACGTTTGGTAAATTCAAAATCAATATCAATATCTGGCATGGTGATACGTTCAGGATTTAAGAAACGTTCGAAAAACAAATTGTATTTTAGGGGGTCTACATCGGTAATTCCTAGAGAGTAACTCACTAAAGAACCAGCAGCGCTTCCTCTTCCAGGTCCTACTAAGATTTTATTTTTTTTGGCAAACAAGACATAATCGTATACAATTAAAAAATAATCGACAAAATTCATTTTTTGGATTACTTCTAGTTCATAGATTAAACGTTTTTTATAATTTTCAGGTATTTGATTTTGACAACGTTTTTGTAGTCCTTTCTTGGCTAGGGCAACTAAATATTCATAAGAATTTTCGATTGATTCACTGAAATGCGGAATGTAGCGATTATTCTTGGGTATTTCGATGATTAAATCCTTGGCAAATTGTTCCGTACTTTGGATATCCTCTTCTTCTAAATGAAATGTCAAATAATTATTTTCATAATTTCCTGGTTCTAATTCTTGCAAAGTGATTCCTTTATCAATCATTTTTAAATAATCTAAATAACGAGTATCTTCTTCTTTTAAGGCTCGTAAGTCTTGGACATAAACAATCTTCTCGGTTTTAATCAAAGCGTTGTTTTTTTCGTAATAAGTCTTGTAACCTATCCAAACATCGTCAAAAACTTCGGTAACATTTTGCCAGATATTACTATTTTGAAAAGGAACAATTACTTTCAAATGATGGTGATATAATTCGTAATCGGTTACTTCGACGTTTCTTTGTTCTTTGATGGTATGTAATTTTAATAAATTTTGATATCCCTGATAATCTTTCGCATATACATAGATGATGAGATCATTCCATTTCATTTCTAAACCAATGATTGGTTTGATTTCATTTTTTATACAATTATCATAGAAGTCCATGACTCCATATAGATTTTCATCTACTAAGGCTGCTTGGGTGATATTATGTTCTTTTAAAAGATTTATGAATTCTTCTATTTTGATGCAACTTTTTAATAAGGAATAATCTGAAGTTACTTTTAAAGGTACATACATTTTATCACCCCACCGTCATGTTTATTATATCACTAACCAATCTTTTCTGAAATAAAATTCCCCTTCATTTATCTTATTACTTGCTTTTTTGACATTTCCTTTTTTTTCAAAAAAATTTTTTCTTTTTTTGTCTTTTTTTTCGTGATGTAAACGTTTGACTTGCGCTATTAATCATGTTAAAATCGTTTATGAAAGAAATTGTGAGGTGAATATCATGGCTAAAAACGTATCAAAGAAAAAACCTTTATCTGTAAATCTTCGTAGTAAAGCTTGTAATGCAACGAAGAGTCGTCAAAAACCAAATTTGCAAAAGAAAACCATTCGTGGAGAAAAAGTAATTATTAGTGCTAGAGAAGCTAAAAAAGCAAACTAAAACGAGTATTTGATTGATTACTCGTTTTTCTTTGCTTGTTTTAAGTCTTTTATTTTTTGTTCAAAATTGTCTGCTAGACAAACATAGGAACCACTTACTAAAATATCTATGTATGGCGATACCATTTTGGCAATCGTTTGATCAATTCCTCCATCCACACTGATTAAGAAATTTTTTTCACTTTGTAATGATTTTAAATGTTGAAGTTTGGTAATGGTTTGGGGAATGAAATCTTGTCCTCCATACCCTGGTTCGACGCTTAATACTAATACTAAATCGATGGCATCTAAAAATGGAATAATCTCCTCTACTTTGGTTTTTGGATTGATTGCTATTCCAGCTTTACAGCCATTTTTTTTAATTTTTTCAATCATTTTGGGAATATTTTCGGTTACTTCATAATGAAAAGAAAGAAAGGCTGGATGTAGTTGTAAAGCCGATTCAATATTTTGTTCTACATCAATTGTCATTAAATGGATATCTAATTCTTTTTGACAATTTTGATAGAATTCGATGGTTTGCTCCCAAGTAAAATTTTTTTCTCCCACATACCATCCATCTATTAAATCGACATGAATATAATCTGCGGAAGAATTTTCTAATTCTTTTAAGGTTTCTTCTTTTGATTTGTTTGTTTTTAACATGGAAACAGAAACTTTCATCTTACACCTCTTTTTTTATTCTTTGATACGATTCGTAACGAGAGAGGGAAATTTCTCCTTCTTCTACGGCTTTTTTGACCTTGCAATCAGTTTCTTTGTCGTGATTGCAATCTTTATATCGGCATGAATATTTGGCAAATTCAGGGAATGCCGATTTTATTTCTTCTGGAGAGTAACCTTTTAATTCTAATGAAGAAAATCCTGGTGTATCGGCAATGTAATAGTCATTGATGGGAAATAATTCGGTATGTCTTGTGGTATGAACTCCTCGATTTAAAGATTTACTAATCGGGGATGTTTTTAATTTGAGAGAGGGACATAATTCATTTATTAGTGTCGATTTTCCAGCGCCTGTTTGACCGGTAATGACAATGACTTGCCGACTCAATAATTGGTTTATTCGAGAAATTTCGGTATTTTCAACTACATCATATCCTACTCTTTGATACGTTTCTTTCCATTTGTGATAAGTTTCACTCTCCGTTTTTGTTAATAAATCGACTTTGGTAAAGCAAATGATGGGATGAATATGGTGTAGTGTGGTTAATACGAGCAATTTATCTAATAAAAGACTACTAAAATCTGGATTTTTGACAGCGGTTACAATCAGGGCTGAATCGACGTTGGCAATGGATGGCCGCTCTAAACTATTTTTTCTTGGCAAGATTTCGACAATCCATTTTTGTTTTTCATCTATTTTACAGTAATCCCCTACGAGAGGGGTCATTTTTTCTTTTCGAAATTTTCCTCTTGCTTGACAATCGATTTGTTTGGTATTGATTGTCACTGTATACAGATTACTAATGATTTTGGTAATGCGTCCTTCTATCATTAGCACAATCCTGATCCTGCTTCACATGCTGGATCGCTGTTCGGTAAATTCGGTTTATTTCCCTCTTGTTCTGGTGCTTTGGCAACGGTAATCGTTATGGAAACTCCTCTGACAATTGGATCTCCGGCTTTTCTGGATTGTTTAATGACGGTTCCTGGAGTATGGGTGGTGTCGGCTTGTTCAACTACTGTTACCGTGACACCATAATCACTTAAGAAGGCTTTTACTTCCTCGATGTCATATTCTCCATTTGTAAAATCAGGATATATTTCAATATTTGGAATATAGAGTGTAATCATGTCTCCTTTTGATAATTTTGTTCCTTCTGGGACAGATTGTTCGATAACTTTATTTTGTTCCACTTCTGGATCTGTAACATCTTTTTTCTCAATGAATACTTGTAATTTTCCTTCTAGCAATCCTTGAACGTACGTGTAATCTTGTCCAACATAGTTTTCGACTGTAATTTTGGCATCTCCTTCGCTTAAATAAAGCGTTACAGTCGTTCCGGTCGTTCTTTTACTACCAGTTGCTGGATTGGTTTTTACGACACTTCCTTCTTTGACTTCATCAGATGCAATGGTTTCTACTTCATCCGATACCAAAAAACCTGCTTCTTGCAATATTTGAATGGCTTCTTCTTCACTTTTTCCTACCACATTTGGAACAGTGATTTCTTTTTGTCTTGTTAAGGCTGGTATTAGTACGACAACAGAGGTGACAATAACAATTAATCCCGTGAAAATGGAGGCAAGGACAATCAATAATCGATTTTGCTTTTTTAAATCATTTTTGGTAATTTGTTTTGCCAAGGGTTCTTCCTCTTCCTTTTTATTTTCTGTTTTCTTTTCTTCTTTTTGAGCTTCTGTTAACTTTTTGGATACTTTCACATTATCTGTATCTTCTGGGTATTCTAAGATAATCTTTGGTTCATGCAGTCTTGCTTCTTCCATACATGTAAGCAAATCTTCGTGCATTTCTCTGGCATCCGTGTATCGATTTTTGGGATTTTTTGCGGTGGCCCGAATGATGATATTTTCGATACTTTGTGGCAAATCAGGAAGTTCATTTTTAATACTCGGTAATGTTTCTTTTAAATGCTTTAATGCAATTTCTACGGCATTATCTCCTTTATAAGGCAATTTTCCTGTGAGTAATTCGTACATTAAAATTCCCATAGAGTAAATATCACTTTGTAAGGTTGAACCTTTACCACTTGCTTGTTCCGGTGGAAGGTAGTGAACACTTCCCATGACCGAATTGGTTTGGGTTAATTGGGTGGCATTCATGGCCATAGCAATTCCAAAATCGGTAATTTTTACTAATCCATTTTCTTCAATCATGATGTTTTGGGGTTTAATGTCACGGTGAATGATATAAGAATCATGGGCAACACTTAATCCATCGGTGATTTGGAGCATGATATCAATAACTTCTGGAATTGTCAGTTTTCCACGTTTTTTTAATAATTCTTTTAAGTGTTTTCCTTCAATGTATTCCATGACGATATAGTATTGACCATTATCTTCACCAACATCGTACACTTCCACAATATTGGGATGGCTCAAACTACTTGCTGCAAGTGCTTCTCTTTGAAATCTTCTGACAAATTTTTCATCTGTCGATAAATCGCCTCGTAATACTTTAACCGCAACATTTCGATCAAGAATGGTATCGTAAGCAAGGTAGACATTTGCCATTCCACCTTCTCCAATCGATTTGATAATTTGGTAACGATCACTAATCTTTTGCCCCTTCATAATCATAATTTTTCACCACTCTCTAACATTAAATAAGCGATTGATATATTATCGGTTCCCCCTCTGGCGTTGCTTTTCCGAATGAGTTTGATTACTTTTTCTTCAATATCTAATTCCTCATCATTTAATACTTTTTCAATTTGCTCATTTAATAGCATACTCGTAAGTCCATCGCTACATAACAAAATTCCTTCTACGTCTCGTTCTACATCAAAGATGTCGAGCTCTGCTTTTTCACTGGCACCTAACGCTTTCATCAACACATTTTTCTTTGGATGAAATTTGGCTTCTTCTTCGGTTAAATCTCCTGCTTGCACTAATAGATTGACGAGCGTATGATCTTTTGTTATTTTATGCAATTTCTTGTTTTTTACGACATATCCAGAGGAATCGCCGATATTTCCAAAAATTAAATAATCTTTCGTGAGTAAAGCTAAGACAAGCGTTGTCCCTAGTCCTTTGGAATTTGGATTTTCTTCGGCATAATCCAGGATTTGTTTATTTACTTCATTCGTATTATCCGTCATCCAGTTGACGGCATCTAATTTGGAACCAATACTGCTCATCGATGTAAATCGTTTTCCAAAATGAGTGACGGCAAGACTTGATGCGACTTCTCCAGCTCGATGTCCTCCCATTCCATCTGCGACCATTAACAAATATTCATTGTTTCCATTTTTTAATATGGTGACACTATCTTCATTATGACTTCTTACTTTTCCGGCATCGGTCAAATAAAATGATTTCACTTTTCCACCTCTTTGCTTCTTAATTGCCCACAGGCAGCCGAGATTTTACTGCCAAATTCTTTTCGAATGGTTACATTTATTTTATTCTTTTTTAGGGTATCATAAAACGCAGAAATCTGCATTTTGCTACTTTTTTTAAATTCTAAATGATTGGTTTCGTTATACGGAATTAAATTCACATATACATTCATTCCGTGCAAAAGATTGGCAAGTTCTTTTGCA